>CAJXPN010001202.1 GCA_913058025.1 uncultured Myxococcales bacterium
GCCTGGGGGGCCGGCGGGCGGAGGGGCCACGCCCCACTGCTGGTCGTCGACGTCGTGGAGAGGAGCGGGGTCGTGCTCATCGCCCCAGCCCTCGCCCTCACCAGGGAGCGCGCCGGGGCCGGAGGGTTTGGGGTTGCTCCAATCGTTGTTGTCGGACATGTCGATCTCACGTGTCGTGTGTGTGTGCGTACGCGATGCGTCAGGGGAGCGAGATGCTCGATGCCACGAGCTCCTCGATCCGAGCGATGCTCTTGGGGCAGGATGCGGTGAGGTTCTCGGGTCCATCGGCGGTGACGAGGATGTCGTCCTCGATGCGGACGCCGACGCCGCGCAGCGCCTGGGGCGCGGAGTCGTCGTGCGCGGGGACGTAGAGCCCTGGCTCGATCGTCAGGACCATGCCCGGCGCGAGGGCGCGGCGCTCGCCGTTGGGCGCGTAGTATGGGCCGACGTCGTGGACGTCCATCCCGAGCCAGTGTCCGACGCCGTGGGGGTAGTACTTCTTGTGGGCCTTGGACTCGACGAGCTCGTCGAGGTCGCCGGAGAGGAGCCCGAGCTGGACGCAGGCCTCGGCGAGCCGGCGCTCGGTGCGCAGGTGGAGCTCCTGGAAGGGGCGGCCGACGGTGACGTCCTCGATGGCGGCGAGCTGGACCTCGAGCACGGCCTGGTAGAGGTCGCGCTGTGGTGAGGTGAAGGAGCCGTTGGCGGGGAACGATCGTGTGATGTCGGCGGCGTAGCCCTGGTACTCACAGCCGGCGTCGATGAGGACGACGTCGCCGTCCTGGATCGCGTCGGTGTTCTCGATGTAGTGGAGGATCGTGGCGTTGTCGCCAGCGCCTACGATGGAGCTGTAGGCGGGGAAGTCGGCGCCGCGGCGGCGGAAGTGGTACTCGATGAGCGCCTGGAGCTCGTACTCGTGCGTGCCCGGTGAGCAGGCGCGCATGGCGAGGACGTGGGCCTCGGAGGTGATCTCGGCGGCGTGCCGCATGACGACGAGCTCGGCGTCGGACTTGATGAGGCGGAGCTCGTGGAGGGCGTCGCGGGCGTCGGAGATCGAGGCGGGCGCGCCGGGCGGGAGGTTGCGCCTGTGGCGCAGGGTGGTGTTCAGGGCGAGGATGCGCTTATCGAACGCGTCGTCCTGGCCGAAGGTGTAGTGGAGGTCACGGCGGCCGTCGACGAGCTTGGGGAGGACCTCGTCGAGCTCGTCGAGTGTGTAGGCGACGTCGGCGCCGTGGAGCGCGCGCGCGCCCTCGGCGCCGACGCGGCGGCCGTCCCACTGCTCCTTGAGGGGATCGCGCTCGCGCACGAACATGTGGAGGTCACCGTCGGGGTGACCCGGCGCGATGACGACGACGGCCTCGGGCTCTGCGAAGCCTGTGAGGTAGAGGACGTCGCTGGAGGCGCGGTAGGCGTAGAACGTGTCGTGCGAGCGACGTCGTTCGGGCGTGGGCGCGAAGATGGCGACGGAGTCGTGTCCGATGGCCTCGGCGAGGGCGGCGCGTCGGCGCGCGAACTCGTCCTGGTCGATGATGGGCGCGTGACTCAACGGAGGCTCCTTGCGGGCGTGGAGGTGACGGAGAATGTGCGTCATGTGGGCGCATCGAGGCGTCGGCATCGCGCGCGCGAGACAGGTAGAGTATTAACACGGCAGAAGACCTGTTGCGAGGCGGACGAGTGGGTGAGGAGAGAGCCGAGGAGGGAGGGGCCAGGTCGAGGTGGAGGGCGGCGATGGGCGCGCCGTTCGGCCTGCACTGGGTGTGGCTGTGCCTGCCCGCGGCGGTGGTCTCCGGGGCGTTCGCGATGACGCCGGTGGTCTCGTGGGACTACTGGTGGCACATCACGATGGGCGGGTTGTCGGCGAAGGCGGGCGCGCCGGTGTACGGGAACCTGTTGCTCTTCACGCTGCCCGCGGACGCGCCGTCGCTGGTGCAGCCGTGGTTGTCGCAGCGGCTGATGTACGAGGCGCACCGGGCCGTGGGGATCGAGTGGATGTTGTCGGCGCGCAACCTGCTGGCGACGCTGGGCGTGTTCGGCGTGACGTTGGCGGCGGGGCTGCGCGGCGCGAGGAGGGAGGCGGCGTGCGCGTTGGGGTTGGTGTGTGGGGCTGTCTCTTATACACATCTCCGAGCCCACGAGACAGGCAGAAATCTCGT
>CAJXPN010001203.1 GCA_913058025.1 uncultured Myxococcales bacterium
ACGAGATTTCTGCCTGTCTCGTGGGCTCGGAGATGTGTATAAGAGACAGCCTTGACGCCGTTGGGCGTGGCCAGCGAGTAGAGCTGGAGGCCGTGCTCCCCGATGGCGAGCTCCTTGTCGTGCGTGGGGCCTGCGATCGGGCGGTTGATGTTGGCGAACTTACCGCCGCTGCCCTTGTCCCAGGTCCAGACTGCGGGCGGCGTGTACACGTTCTCATCAGACATTCGTAACCTCTTCCATTGCGAAGTGAACCCATACAAGATGAACGCCGCGCGGGTCGTGTCCAGCGCGGCCTCGACGTGTATGCGTGAGCCCGGCCAGAGGTCGCCGCGATCAACGAGGGTTCTGCGGCCGGTCGTCGGCGATGTCGTAGTAGTCGCCCTTCTGGGAGACGAAGATGTGCTTGGCCAACGTGACGCCGGTGGGCGTGTCCAGCGCGCCCATCGCCACCGCGATCGTGGCGTGGCCGACCGGGTCCCAGAAGAGCACGCTCCCGCACGCGCCGCAGAAGCCGCGGCGGACCTTCTCGGAGGACTGGTACCAGCTCACGCGCTCGGCGCCGTGGACGGTCAGCGCGTCGCGTGGCACGTCGGTCGAGGCCCAGAAGTGACCGGACTGCTTGCGGCACTGCGCGCAGTGGCACGCGTCGGGCGCCCCGAGCGGACCGGTGATCTCGAGGCGAATCGCCCCGCACAGACACGACCCCTGATGCTTCATGATGCTGCTCCCTGGAAGGTCTTCGTTGCGCGCGCTGGGCGCCGCGCGATGACCCCTACAGGAAGGTCGAGCCGCGCCGCCAGGTCTCGTCAGGGTACCAGAAGAACATGAGCGAGCCGTCGCGGATCATGTCGATGACCTCGGCCGAGACCGTCGGCTCGAGCGTCGCGCAGCCCCAGCTCGGGGCCACCCAGCCGAGGTCGGCGATGACGTCCGGGCGGTTGCCATCCCACGGATGCACGACGATGTCTCGGGCGCGCACGTTGTCGTTGAACCCGGGCTCGAGCCCGTCCAAGCGCATCGAGTAGCCGTAGTCCCCCGTGTACGACTCCGCCGCGCGCATCAGCCCCAGGCTCGACTGGTGGCTCTGGGGCACGTTCGAGAACACCGACGATACTCCGAGGTCGTCGCCAACGATCGAGTTCTCGCCGTGCCCCACGTGCAGAGTGTAGAGCAGCTCGCCGGTGGCCAGGTCGACGACCCACTGCCGCTTCAGGCTCGAGTGCATCGAGAAGTCCGAGATCGTGTACTCCAGCCGCTTCGTCTCGCCGCGCGACCACGCCGTGGAGAACGCCGTGAGCGCGTCGAACGCGACCTCGACGCCCATCCCGTGCGCCTCCAGATCCTCGGGCCGCGTCAGCTCCAGCTCGAGCTCGAACGCCCCCGCGTACTCGACGCCCTCCCCGTCCACCCAGGTGTCCGCCACGACCCAGTACTCGCCAGCCCCGAGGTACGCGCCAGCCGCGAGGTGCCCGCGATCCAGGCACGCGTCGGCGTCGCGCGCCGAGAGCACGTGGACGTCGATGTCCACCCCGTCGGCCTGCCCCCGGAGCCGCGCGGCCAGGAAGCCCGCGCTCGGCAACACCACGCGGTAGGCGCGCTCGGGGCCTCCCTCGTTCGTCTCCGGCGCGCACCCGTAGGTGCCCCAGTCACGCGTACCGCCGACCGTCGTGTCCATGATCACGTTCGGGAACACGTCCACGCAGCCCTCGTCCCCACCACACGTCGGAGGGTCGACGACAGTCGGATCAGGTTCTTCGCCCGGCTCGTCGCCCGGCTCGGCGCCCGGCTCGGCGCCCGGCTCGGCGCCCGGCTCATCGCCTGGCTCGTCGCCCGGCTCGGGGTCGACGTCCTGGCCCTCTCGGGCTCCGTCGGCCTCGACCTCGTCGGGGTCCGGGCCGGAGGCGTCGCCGCACGCCATCGCGAGCGTGGCCGCGAAGATCAACGATGCCGGGAGGATGCGCTGTCGTGTCGTGTCATTCATGGCTGCGTTCTTACCAGCTTTCGGGGTCGGCGAACAGCGTTGACACGTGTTCAACGTTGGGTGGCTCTCGTGTGTTTGGGAGAGGGCTGGCGGGGTTGTGGGTGGGAAGAGGGCTGGGGGTGGGACTGCGACACGGTCCCCCAGCGGCCGTTCGCTCCCGCTCACTCC
>CAJXPN010001204.1 GCA_913058025.1 uncultured Myxococcales bacterium
AGAGACAGGCGTCTTCTGAGGGGCTGGCGGGAGCGCGCCGATGGCCAGCGGCGCGGGCATGAGCGTGTGGACGAGCTCGAGAATGCGGATGATCTCGGCCTGCGTGTAGGCGCCGTCGACGGTGACGTACTCTCTGGTGGCGGTGCACTCGAGGCGAGTGATGTAGCTCGAGAGCCCCATCATCCTGATTGCCATCGTGTTCACGTCGTCCTTCATCTCGGGGCAATCGCGCGCGAACTTCGCGGCGGTCGCGGGCGAGCGGAACTGGAGGTCGATGACGAGCTTGGGGGCGGTGACGTCGCTGAGCGCGATGCGCACGGTCTCGAACCTGGGGAGGGTGCCGTAGCCGGGGATCATGAAGCGCTGGCCCTGGAACGAGAGCATGGCGAAGGCGTCGGAGGCGTCCGCGGCCTGCTCGATACGCGCGACGCCGTCGAGCATCGTGGCGGGGCCGTCCGCCTCGGCCGGGTCGCGCAGCGAGGATCCCTCGTCGAGGTCCCTGGTGAGCGAGGAGAGCCAGCGAGGCTGCGTGACGAGCGCGAGCGCGTCGTCCACGAGGACGACGGCGCGAGGGTCACGGTAGGAGATGCCCTCGGGGACGAGCGCGCGCCGGGGCATCGTCTTGTAGGTCGTCCACGGGATCTCCTCGGCGAAGCGGCGAGAGAGCGCGTCCTTGAAGTCCTTCTGGCCCATGGTGTGTCGGAAGGCCCAGAAGGTCTCCTGGATGTAGCGCGGGTCGGCGGACGCGGCGAAGACCGAGGTGAGGTCGCGGGTGGGTACGACGCCGGTCGAGTTCATGAGGATGTGGAAGTCGGGCACGGCGCCGAGGGCGTCGGTGATCGACGCGTCGAGCCCGGAGCCGCGGATGCGGTCGAGCCGAAAGAGCGCGGTCATGCGCGCGTTGCCGGGGGCGTAGTCCTTGAAGTTCGGGAGGTTGCTAGGGCCGGAGCGGCGCAGGCCGGGCAGGTCGCCGGGCTCGCGAGAGGCGACCTTCGGGGGGGAAGGCTCGTCCTCGGGCGCCTTCGCGACCTCATCCTCGGGCGCCTTCTCGGGAGGGGTCTTCGCGTCGGGCTCGGGCTTTGGCTCGGCGGGCTTGGGCGTGGTGGCGTCCTTGACGGCGAGCTTCTTCTCGGGCTTGGGCTCGCGCTTCTTCTTCGGCGGCTTCTTCTCGGGCTTCTTCGCGACCTCCTCGGGCGGCTTGGCCTCGGGAGGCTTCACCTCGGGCAGGTCCTCGGGGGCCTCCTCGGGGGAGGTCTTCTTCTCTGAATCTTCCGGGGGAGGTGGCGCGTCGTCGAGCTTCGCCCACCTGCCGCTGTCGCCGTGGCCGACGGCGCTGAGGTCGCCGAAGGTCCCCTCCCAGTCGGCCTGGAAGCCGGTGGTGTCTCGCCATTCGAACTGGAGCAACCCCAGGAGCGGGAGGCAGTGGATGAGCGCGCTGGCGATGACCGTGCGCACGAGCATGGGCGTCACGCGCTTGCGCGGCGTGGCCTCGTCTGGCTCTTGCGTGGTGTCGCTCATGATCGGCTCCCGTGGGAGGAGAGGTTAACAGCGGGACAGCGCCCTGGACCACTCAAAGATTCCCGGGCGCGCGTATGGTCGGACGCGCGCGCGTGTGAAGGTATTCATGCGAGGCGCGCTCGCCTTGCGCTCATGGGCGACCTGCGCTAGTTCCGAGTGCTCTGGTGGGCGAGCTGCGCGGTGTGGCTTCGCATGGAAAATCAACGACACGGACGCGACGCGCCCTCCGCGACGCGCGAGACGAGACGGGACGAGTAGTCGATGGCTGGCGATAAGAAGAACGAGGCGGTCTCACCCAAGATCCGTAAGAAGGGCGACGCGCAGGACGCGGCGCCCAAGGCCGACGAGGTCACGCCCGCGGCGCAGGCCGCGACTGCCGTCCAGGAGAACCCCGAGGTCGAGGCCAAGGTCGTCTCGACGCAGGCGCCTGCGCGCCGCGTCGTGAACCCCCATGCGTCGTCGGAGCCCGCCTCGATGGCGGAGGTCGAGGAGGAGGTCGAGGTCGAGGTCGTGACCACGGACGACTTCGCGGCGATGTTCGAGGGCGCGGGTGGCTTCGCGGCGCCGGAGCGCCGCCGCGTCGAGCTCGGCGACAAGATCGAGGGCCAGATCGTCCACATCGACAAGAGC
>CAJXPN010001205.1 GCA_913058025.1 uncultured Myxococcales bacterium
CGGCTCGTTGTCCTTGCGCGCGTGCGACGTGGGCGACGACGGGCTGCGCGCCTTGATCCGGTGCGCGTCGTCGATCCTCCACACGCTCGAACTCTCGACCTGCGGGATCGGCGACGACGGCATGAGCTCGTACGCGTGCTCGCAGACGTCACGGAGGGTCACGCGCCTGACGCTGTCGCACAACAGCCTGGGGTCGTCGGGTTTCGCCGAGCTCGCGCGACAGCCTGGCGAGCCACTGCGCAAGCTGCAGCTCGAGGGGAACCCCATTGGGAACGAGGGGATCATCGCGCTCGCGTCCTCCGGCAGGCTCGATCAGGTGAACCACCTCGGTTTGAACCGTTGCAACGTCGGCGACGAGGCGCTCCAGGCGCTCGCGAGGTCTGGCGCCTTGCGCGAGGCGCACACCGTCGATCTGCGTCGCAACGTGGTGACCGACGCCGGCGTGTTCGCGCTCGTCGAGGGTGAACTCCCGAAGTTGCGCAACCTCTCGTTGGACACGAACTTCATCGGAGCCCGAGGCGCGCTGGCGTTGCTGCGGTCGTCGAACATGCCCGGGTTGTCGTGCTTGGACCTCGATCAGAACACCTGTGAAGACGACACGTTCGAGGCGCCAGAGGACCAGAGCGCGATCTCCTCGCTCGATGAGATCTACCTCTCGGAGTGTGGCGCGGGGCCGAGGCTCATCGAGGCGTTGGTCCAGACTCGCGTTTTGGCCGCGGTCTCCGACCTGCACCTGCGCGCGAACCCGCTGGGAGTACAGGGCGGGCGCGCCCTGGGCGCGAGCGCCCTTCTTGGTGAAGTGGCGCTGCTCGATCTCGAGGAGTGCGCGCTCGGGGACGAGGGGTTCCAGGCGTTCCTCGCTCCAGGCGCCGGCGCGCGCCTCGGCGCGCTCAAGGACCTCGACGTCGGCGGCAACGGGCTGACGGATGCCTCGGCCAGGGTGCTCCCTGAGTCGGGCCTCATGGGCTTGCGCACGTTGACCGCCGATCACAACCTCTTCGGGGCGGCGTGGGTCGAGGCGCTCGCGGCGAGTCCAACGGGCCGCTCGTTGGAGGAGCTCTGGCTCTCGCATTGCCCCATCGGAGACGCTGGCGTCGAGGCGTTGGCGAACGCGCCCAACCTCGGCGCGCTCCGGGCTCTGGACGTCTCGGCGACAGGCATGACCTCGGACGGGATTGCCGCGATCTTCGAGGGGCGCGTGCTCGAGGGCCTCGAGGTGTTGCAGGTGTCCGCTGCCGCCTCCGACGCGCTCGAGGTGCTCGCGTCGAACCCTGACGCGGTGTCGCTTCGGAACGTGCGCGTGGGAGACGTGACGCTCAAAGAGTCCACGTGGCGTGTGCTCGCGACCGCGGAGTATTTGGCGGAGTTGCGCCACTTCGTGTTCGGCGGAAGCACCGACACGCTCATCGGCGTATTGGAGGGCTTGGACGCCGAAGGCGCGCGCCTGAACCCGTGGACTCACAACTACCGGCCTGGGACCACTGGCGGAGACGGCGATGAGTGACTTCGGAGAGGTCCGCGGCCTGCTGCACGACGCCGAGCCCTCACTGGAGGCGTTCGAGCGGCTGATCGCGCTGTTTCGTCAGGCCGAGGACCGCGTCGAGGCCGAGCGGTTGTGGTTGCCCTACGCGCTCGAGCACCTCGAGGCGTGGCCGGACGCCGCGCGCGCGCAGACGCTCTCGGAGGAGGCCGTGGTCGACCTCGATCACTTCAGGTGGATCCCGCTCGGGCGCGAGCTCACGCTGGCCTATCAGTCCACGAAGCGGTTGAGGGATCTGGTGGACTCGCCGCTGTTCGCCGGGCTGAGGTCCTTCACGCTCGAGCAGGACAGCGCTCCTGACATGATGCTCCATTGGATCGCGTGGTCACCGCACACGCAGGCGCTCGAGGCGCTTTCGATCCATGGCGTGAAGTCCGAGGGCGGCGTGCGGGCGCTGGCAGAGTCTGGTCTGAGGTTGAAGTCGTTGGACCTCTTCGACTCGAGCGTCGGGAGCGCGGGGCTCGCGGCGCTCTCGGCCTCGCCGATGATCGAGACACTCGAGGTGTTGGCGTTGGCGTCGTGTGAGGTCGGCGACGAGGGGCTCCGCGCGCTGGCGCCTGTCTCTTATACACATCTGACGCTGCCGACGATCTACTCTGTGTAGA
>CAJXPN010001206.1 GCA_913058025.1 uncultured Myxococcales bacterium
GAGGGCGACCAGGCGCTCAGCGACCTCTACGACGACTCCGTGACGCGCCCGAGCGTCGCGCTCGACGGCCGCGGCGACGTCTTCGCGCTCTTCCCGCTCTCGAACGGCGCGCTGAGCTTCGGCCGCGTGTCGAACGGCGCCAACACCGAGCTGAAGCGTGAGGGGGCCTTCGCCTCCAACCTCGGCCCGTCGCTCGAGCTCGTGCACGAGCTCGACCTGACGTTCACGTGGGTCGCGGAGGGAGACAGGTGCGTCTACGGGGGTCGGATCTCACCGGCCAGCTTCGACGATCGCAGGCACCCGAGCTGCCTGTCCGAGGCGACGGTGGGGTCGCCCTCCGTGGTCCGGAGCGGCGGCGCCCTGGACGTCTACACCTACATCGAAACGCCCGACGAGCTCGGGCTCTACGTCACGCGACTCGACGAGGGCGGCTGGGACTCGGCCCGGGTGGTGCGGGCGGGGGGCCGGGTCGGGATCGCGTCGGCGGTCGCCAACGGCGCGCAGGGCCGCAGGTACGTGCTGTACGCTGACGGCACCATGGAGACGATCGAGTTCTACTCCGCGGGGCCCTGAGCTAGCGCGACCTCGCCCAGGCGAGCGTAGAGGTCGATCCCGTCGGAGAGGTCGGAGAGACTTATGTGCTCGTGGTCGGTGTGCGCGACCTCGATGTCTCCGGGGCCCACGAGCCAGACCGGCGCGACGCGGCTCAGGTAGGTCGCGTCCGTATTGAACGCGACGGTGCAGGTCTCGAAGCCCTCGGGCGGGTCGAAGAAGACGGGGCCGTTCTCGACGACGATCTCATGGGAGACGCGGTGGGGGTCGAGGCACGCGCCGAGTCCTTCGAGGTACTCCGAGGTCGGCGCGACGGTGCGGATCAGGCCGTTGCCCTCGGCGCGCGGGGCGAAGACGTTGGCGGCGACGCCGCCGCTGGCCTGGCCGACGTTGACCGTGGTGGGGCCGAGCAGCGGGTCCTCTGGCCAGCTGTGCTCCAGCAGCGCGTGGCAGCCCGCGATGGCGCGGTGGAGCGCGGAGTCTCCGCGCTCCGGGTATGCAGAGTGCGCGGCGACCCCGTCGGCCCACCAGTCGAGCTTGATCATGCCCTTCTGCGCGGCGACCACGAGGTTGCGCGTGGGCTCGCAGAGGATGATGCGCTCGGGCGAGAGGCCGGACTCGTGTGCCACGCGCGCGCCGCGGTGATCGACCTCCTCGCCGACCACGAGCAGGAAGCCGATCCCGGTATGCCCTGCCCCCAGCAGGCGCTCGGCCGCGCGCCACATCGCCAGCAGGCCGCCCTTGGTGTCGCACGCCCCTCGCCCGTACACGAGGTCCCCCTCCCGGCGCGTGGGCAGGTGCGGCGGGACCGTGTCCACGTGGGTGGAGTAGAGCAGCCTGGGGTCGGGGTCGCCGGGGCGCGTCAGCACCAGGTTCCAGCGCTCGGGCGCCACGGGCTGGCGCCTGGCCTCCCAGCCGCGCGCGACGAAGTCGCGCTCGAGCTTCTCCAGGAACACGCGCTCGCCGGGGGTCACCGAGTCGACCTCGAGCCAGGAGAGGAGGTCGCGAGCCAGTTCGGAGTGGTCGGTCATGATGTGAGGCTCCCTTACGTACGTGAGGTCGGGTCGCGCACGAGCGTAGCGATCTGATTGACAGCCTCACAACGCTAAACGTACCGTGGCGCGCATTGTTTTGAGCGCCTTGGTAGTCACGCCGGGGGCCAAAGAACGACCGTACCATCAAGCGCGCGAACGTCCGGCCTCGTCGGATCCGAAGGCGCGCTCCGAGGAGCACGCCGAATGGCTGACGAGAAGGACAAGAAACCCTCCGCCGACGAGATCGTTGACAACATGGCAGAGGAGATGGGGGTCAAGGACGAGAAGGTCCCTGAGGGCGACGGGTCGAGCAAGCGCTCCTCGTCGGGCCTCGAAGGGATCTTCGACGTCGCCCCCAAGAAGAAGAAAAAGAAGGACCCGGAGCCCGAGGAGTCCGACGACTCCGACGACTCCGCCGAGGCGTCCTCCGGGGACGACTCGTCCACGGACGAGGCCGAGGAGAAGCCCAAGAAGAAGAAGAAGGCCTCGATCGAAGGCGTCTTCGACCCTGTCTCTTATACACATCTGACGCTGCCGACGATCTACTCTGTGTAGATC
>CAJXPN010001207.1 GCA_913058025.1 uncultured Myxococcales bacterium
GGCGGGGGACGCCAAGACCCGGAGGGTCGGCGGCGGGGGCTACTGCCCCGCATCACACTCCCCGCCTCACACGAACGCACCCAAACTGCCCCGAAACAAACTCCCCGCCTCACACGAACGCACCCAAACTGCCTCGCACCACACTCCACGCCTTCTCGGACGCACCCCGAGAGCCCGAAGTGGCACGTTTGGGAAGACTCGGAGGCTATCTGTTCAGCTTGCTGAGGCGATGGCCACTCGGATCGAGGCCAACACGTCGTCGATGTGGTGCTCGACGTTCAGCACAGTGAACCTCAACGTGGAGACTCCGTGACGACGCGCGATCTCCTCGTCGCGCCGAGCGTCCAACGTAGGGTCGTGCCATGGCCCGTCCACCTCCACGGCGAGGGACGCCGAGGGGCAGTAGAAGTCTACGATGTAGGGCGCGAGGACGTGTTGGCGCCTGAACTTCGCTCCAAGCTTCTTCGCCCTCAACCGGCGCCAGAGCCTGCCCTCCGTCTGCGTGGGGTTTCTGCGCTGTGCCCGCGCTCGCCTTCGCATCCTGGGTCTGTGCGTCTTCATCGGCTCCTCCGTGGGTCGTGTCCCATGGAGTTCTCGGCGCCCTCGAGGCCAGTGTTCCGTTACGCGGGGGCCTCGGGCGGCGACTCGAGGTGACCGCTCTTGACGTAGACGGTGGCGCCCTCGCGAGAGCTCAGCGTCTTGGGGGCGGCGCCGGGCGCCCGGTGCCAGCTCCATGGGTCGAGCGCGCCGCCGTCGACCGTCGCGTGTCCGTGCGTGACGAAGGCCTCGAGGCCGCGGGCCTCTTCGAGGGTGAGCGAGGCGCCCGGGTCGAGGCGCAGGAGCCTCGAGTGGTCGTGGTCGCCGCGGTGGAGGTCGAGCGAGGCGCCCCAGGGGGTCGGGGTCCAGGCGGCGATGTCGGTGGTGTCGACGCGGACGGACTCGGCCTCCTCGGGGTGCATCCACCAGAGCTTGACGAAGATCACGCAGCCAGGGTCGGTGCCGGGCGAGTGCGCGGTGCCGACGCCGTTTCGGACGTAGGTGCCGGCGGGGTGGTCGCCGGTCCCGTCGGTGAAGACGCCCTCGAGCACGAGGAACTCTTCGCCGCCGCCGTGTGTGTGCTCGGGGAAGCGCGACCCTGGCGCGTAGCGGACCAGGCTGGTCACCCGTGCGCGCTCACCGCCGGTTCGCTCGAGCCTGCGGCGCTCGACCCCCGGCGCTGGCGAGGGCTCCCATGGGAGCGCCGCGGCGTGCATCGTCGCGGGTCGGTTCGGGTCCTCGTTGATCTTGTCCATGGTGGCCTCCCGGCGTCAGGTTGCGTGCTCGCGGGGTGAACATGGACATCGCGTGCGGCGCCGCAAGTGCTGGTTTCGTATCCTTGTTGTGGGATACGAGCGATCGGTTCTATACCGGGGATGTTCCAACAACTGGATGAAGGAGGCGTCATGGCGAAGGAAGCGTGGGTCGAGGATGTGCTCGGGTTCTGGTTCGAGGAGCTCGAGAAGGCGGACTGGTTCAAGTCGTCGGACGAGCTCGACGCGCGCATCGCCCGCGGCGCGTTCGCACGCGCCCTCGAGAGCGCCGCCCCAGACTGGTCCAGGTCCGCCCAGAACCTCAGCTACACCATCGCACAGCAGCGCCGCTCTCGCCGCGCCGACCTCCTCGCGCTCCTCCTCTCCATCCTCGCCGCGCTCTGCGCGGCCGCCGCGAGCAGGCACACCTGGCGCGCGCTCTCCGTCGCCCACGTCACGAAGACACGCGTCGCCGCGCACGTCGGCTCCGGCCTCGCCGTCATCCCCTTCGTCATCGTCGTCGTCAACGTGGGCCGCGGCGGCGAGGGCCTCGGCGGCGCGATGATCGTCTGGGGCGCCGTCATCGCGGGCTGGCTCTTCGGCGCCGCCTGGCGCGAGCGCGACGAAGACCTCACGCGCTGGGGCCTCTACATGGGCCTCGCCGCCGTCCTCCTCCTCCACGCCGCCATCGCCATCGCCGGCACGACCTACGCCGCGCGCCCCTACGAAGACCCCATCGCCTTCGCCATGGGCTCGGTCGGCGTCTTCACCGCCTTGCAGGTCCTCGTCTGGCCCTACCGCCTCTGGCACCCCGACCACCTCGCCCCCTGTCTCTTATACACATCTCCGAGCCC
>CAJXPN010001208.1 GCA_913058025.1 uncultured Myxococcales bacterium
ATTTCTGCCTGTCTCGTGGGCTCGGAGATGTGTATAAGAGACAGCGCTCGATCGCGCCTCCTTCGACATCGCGGGCACCTCCGAGCCCTTCGCGCTCGTCACCGTCGAGGTCGACGGCGTGCCCCTCTCCGACGTCTTCGTCGACGGCTCGGGGAACTGGCAGATCTCACCCGGGCCTGCGCTCACCGAGGGCGCACACACGATCCGCGCGACCGCACGCGATGGCGTGGGTAACCCCGGGCCAGCGTCCACGATCTCGGTCGACGTCGACCTCACCAACCCCACCGTCGGCATCTCGTCCCCCGTGGCTGGCGACGTCCTCGCCGACGACACGCCGCTGTTCGTCGGCGACGCCGAGCCCGGCTCCTCCGTCGAGATCCGCGTCGACAACATCAAGATCGGCGACTCGCCCGTCGACGCCCAGGGCGACTGGTCCTTCCAACTCCCCGGCTCCGTCTCGCTGGGGAACGGCCCGCACGGCGTCTCCGCGCGCGCCACCGACCGCTCGGGCCGCCGCTCGCTCTTCGCCGCCGTCTCCTTCTCCGTCGACACCCAGCCCCCCTCATCCACCATCACCACCCCCGCCGACGGAGCGGACGTCCTCTCGAACGTCCTCGCGCGCGGCGCCGCCTCCGAGCTCGGCTCCACCGTCGTCCTCGTCCTCGACCCGGGCCCCTCCGAGCTCGCGCTCGCGCCGCTCACCACCGACGGCCAGGGCGCGTGGTCCGTGACCTTGACCAACCTCACCCCCGGACCGCACGTCCTCGAGGCCCGCGCCACCGATCTCGCCGGGAACACCGGCGTCTCCGCGCCCGTCTCGATACAGGTCGCCGACGACCCCCTCTCACTCGACGCTCCCCTCGAGGGCGCCGTCCTCTCCGACGCGACCCCCATCTTCCACGGCGCGTCGCTCGCTGGCGCGTCGATCGAGGTCACCGTCGACGCGGGCGCCCCCCGCGCCGTCACCGCCGACGGGCAGGGCCGCTGGGCGCTCGCGTCCACGACGCTCACGCAGGGCGCCCACGTCGTCTCCGTGCGCTCGGGGCCGCTCTCCATCGAGCGCTCCTTCTCCGTCGACACCACCGCGCCCGGGCTCCTCTTCGAGGCCCCCGCAGATGGCCTCCGCGTCGGCTCCGCCGCGCCCACCTTCTCCGGCGTCACCACACCTGGGCGTCGCGTCGAGGTCTTCGTCGACGGCGCCCCCGTCGGTGACGCCACGGCCGACCCGCTCGGCGCGTGGTCGAGGGCGTCCACGGCGCTCTCGGAGGGCCCCCACTCGGCGACCGCGCGCGTGTGCGACCTCGCGGGCAACTGCGCCCAGGACTCGACCTCCTTCTTCGTCGACCTGACCCCCCCCGCGCTCTCGTTCACTCGCCCCGCCGACGGCGCCGTCCTCTCCGACGCGACCCCGCTCGTGCGCGGCGCCTCCGAGCCCCGCGCTCGCCTCGAGCTCCAGCTCGACGGCGTCGTCGTCTCCACCGCCGACGTCTCCGACGACGGCTCCTGGAGCTACCAGATCCTCTCCCCGCAGGTCGCCGGCCCCCACGAACTCGTCGCCACGGCCACCGACGCCGCGGGCAACTCGGCGACCGCCTCGCGCGCGTTCACGCTCGACACCTCACTCCCAGCGCTCAGCCTCGACGCGCCGCGCGACGGCGGCGCCGTCCCCGTCACCCGGCCCACGTTCTCCGGCTCGGCCAACCCCAACGCCACCGTCGCCGTCACCGTCGACGGCGCCCTGGCGGGCTCCGCCACCGCAGACGCCAGCGGCGAGTGGTCCCTGCTCGCGCCCTCCGACCTCACCGTGGGCACCCACTCCGTCACCGCCACCTTCGACAACGGCGCCGTCTCCATCTCGGAGTCCGCCTCCTTCGACGTCGACCTCTCCGCGCCCGGCGTCCAGTGGACCTCGCCCGCCGACGGCTCCTCCGTCGCCGACCCCACGCCCTCCCTCACCGCCTCCACCGAGCCGCGCGCCGCCGTCCTCGTCACGCTCCCCGGCGGCGACACCCTCGCCCTCGTCACGGACACCTCCGGTGACGTCTCCTTCGACGCCCCCTCGGTACTCCCCGACGGCCCCGCCTCGTTCTCGATCCTGTCTCTTATACACATCTCCGAGCCCACGAGACAGGCAGAAATCTC
>CAJXPN010001209.1 GCA_913058025.1 uncultured Myxococcales bacterium
CGTCGGCAGCGTCAGATGTGTATAAGAGACAGGCACCACACTCCCCCGCCACACACGGAGCGCCCCAAAGAGCCCCGCACAACACTCCACGCCCAAACGAAGCGCCCCACGCGAACCACACCGCGAGAACAGCCTCCGTGTCCTGAACACCTCAGATCTCCATCTCCAGGAAGTCGTCGAGCCCCTGAATCCTCGACACCAACTCCTCGACGAGATCACGCGTCCCGCCGTCGCCCATCCCCGACAACCTCACGACCTCTGCCTGGATCTCGAGCTGCATCAGCAGCTCGCCGATCGTCTGGATCTCGTTCGACCACTGATCCCGCATCGAACGCAGCCGGCGGATGATCTGCACGCGCCCATCGATCATCACCGCCGCGCGCTCGTCTCCCGACGCGCGCAGCTCGGCCTGTCGCGCGATCGCGATCGACTCGTCGAACCTGTCCTTGTCGAGCAGCGCGTCGATCTCGCCCACGCGCGCCTCGGCCATGGACATCCGGCGAGCGAGCGTCCTGCCTGCGTCGACGTCCGGGAGGAGCCCCGCCAGCGGCGCGCCGCCGGCGCGGCGGAGCGCATCGAGAAGGTCTCCGGCTGCCTCCTCGCATTCCTGTGATGAGGCAGCGCGGGCGCCGCCGCTCGACGTATCACTCGTGAGGACGTAGGGGCCAAAGAGCGGCCAGAAGAGCACCAGCAGGAGCGCGTCGAGCGCGGCGGCGCCCCTGCGCCGGGCCAGGAGCGCCGCCGCGCACCCTACACCTACCATCAGATACAACGCCGCGAGGTGTTCGACCTTCATCGCCCGACCCCCTCTCCGCGCCGCGCCGTTGGCGGGATGTGCGTCTCGGTCGGCGCGGGCACGACGCGCCGGGTATCGATCGCGCGGCCGCGGCTCACGTCGACGCGCCTCGTGCTGACGTAGTCGGCCCGTGAGTAGATGCCCCGGGCCGAGTCCATAGAGCGCGTCACCGAGTCGAGGAAGCTCCCCTCGATGTCTCGAATGAACGGGACGTTCTCGGTCTTGGGGCGCACGACGTAAGGGCGCATCACCCAACCGAGCTGGCAGCCGACCATCGCGAGCGTCGTGAGCAGCGTGACCGCGATGAGGCGATGTCCTCGCACCACCTGCGCGTCCAACGCCTTGAAGAAGAAGACGTACCCCGCGATCCCGCCCAGGCCGAACAGGCCCACGAAACCGAGCACGAGCTCGTGGTAGTCGATCCCGTTCAGGATCGTCAGCAGGAGCAGCGGCGAGAGCGCCGCGGCCACCAGGCACGACAGCGCGAGCGAGCACAGGACCATGGCGAAGTCCTCGCGGAGCGAGACCTCGTGGCGCAGCGCCGCCTTCATCGAGGTGTACACGGGCGCGACCGCCGCCGTCGCGAGCAGGAGCACCATGGGCACCTTGATCGCCGCGTAGATCACCTGAATCCCGCCGCGGTAGAGGCCCACCGAGGCCCCGACCGCGCCCGCGCACACCAGCACGCACACCAGCATGGCCCGCGCGATGATCTCGAGGTCCTCGCCCGCCATGATCCTCGCGCGGAGCGTGTCCCGTGACCTCATGAGCTCGTCGATCGCGTCGAACGCGCCGCCGAGCGGCGTCCTGGGCTCGACGCGCGGCGCCTCGGCCTCGGCCGCGAGGGGCATGGACCGGGCGCGCGACCGAGCCTGCGCCTCGGCGCATCGCATCACCTCGAGCTCGTCCTGATACGCCCTGGCGATCAGCTCCTGGCGCGCGGCCTCCTGCTGAGCTTCATGGGCGAGCGCGTCGAGGATCTCCTCGTCCTGAGCGCTCACCTCGCGCTCAGGCGCGTACACAGGCTCACCATGACCGGAGGCGTCACGCGCCGCCGCAGGCTCCTGCTCCATCATGTCGTCGATCGTCGCTGCCGCCATCACCAACCTCCCGTCATCGCGAGCGCCTTGAAGTAGAACTGCCACCCGATCCCCACGCTGAGCGCGGCCCACAGCCCGAATACGGGCAGCGCCGCGGCGCCCGACACGACCTCGATGGAGCGCGCGAAGAACGCCCGGATGCCCAACACCGCGCCGAGGAACACCACGATCGAGCCGACCACGGTCGCCTCGTCGTTGGACGCCGAGGTCGCCGTCATGAACCTGTCTCTTATACACATCTCCGA
>CAJXPN010001210.1 GCA_913058025.1 uncultured Myxococcales bacterium
GCGCGCATCCCGGAAGACGAGCGAGCGCAGCCCGTCGGCGCCTCGCGCGAGCGCGAAGTCCGAGGTCGCCGTGTAGCTCGGCGTCTGCTCCTCCATCTCCGAGCGGACCACGTCGACGCTCCATCGAGACGCTGGCGCGCCCGACTCTCTGCTCGCGACGCGGTAGAACCCGTCCTCGTCGACCCACGCGAGCGAGACGCCCTCGCCGTCGAGCGCGGACATCGACAGCCGCGGGCCTCGCGCGGTGGTCGTCAGCGAGCTCGCGCCCGAGCCTGACAGCGGGTCGCCCACGACCACCGCGCCCTGGCTGCCCGCGAGCCCCGCGGCGAGGTACGCGCCATCGAACCACGCGACCTGGGCGCCGCGGCCAGGCATCACCTCGGTCCAGGGTGTCAGCGACTCGGACACGCACACGAGCGCCTCGGCCTCGCACACGAAGCCCTCCCCGCACTCGGGCGCGCAGGCCGAGGTCTGCCCGCTCGGAGCGCAGTCCTGGCAACCGATCGCCAGCGTGAACACGAACAGCGGCGCGACCCGGAGTCGGGTCGCGCCGCTGCGGCGCGCGTTCGTGTCGGCCGTGTGTCCCACGTGGGGCTCCTCGGTGTGCGCGGGTGGCTTCAGTCGAGTGCGTGGAAGACCGCGTCGCCCTCGGCCGAGCCGTCGCCATTCTTGATCACGTACTCGGCCGCGATCGAGACGCCGGGCTCGCGAAGCATCGTCGCGTAGAACCCGTGCGAGTCGACGCCGTCGCTCTTGGCGCCGAGCGTGCGCACGGTCCACTGACCCGAGGCGTCGCGTCGCGCCGCGTAGAGCTGGTGGAAGGTCGCGTCGTGGTAGACGACCTCGGGCTGGCCGTCGGCGCGCATACGAAGCGTGACGTCCTCACCGATGTCGGACTTGAGCCACTGGTTTCCGTCGTCGCGCACGCCGGCGGCGATCTTCTCCGGCGCCCCCGCCACGCCCTTGCGGTAGTAGAGGCCGAAGTTCTCTCGATCCATGTACGCGACGTGGAGCTCGCCAGAGGAGTCGTAGACTCCGGAGACGCTCGGCCCGCTGGGCGAGCCCAGGTAGCTCGGCGTGGACCACGCCCCGCCAGCGGGCCGCTTCATCCAGCCGATCTCACGACGCACGTCGTCGTAGAACACGAGCGCGAGGCCGTCGCCGTCGACCGAGAGGTCGAGGTCGACGGCGGGGACGCGCGCGAGCCTGCCGGGGCCGTCGGGGACGACCGAAGGGCGGCACGAGCCCGAGACGCAGCTCGAACCCGTCGAGCACGCCGAGGCGCAGTCTTCGGTCGGTGAGGCGCACTGGTTCGTCGCCAGTACGCACTCCTCGCCGTCTCCACACGAGCCACCGCAGGGGGTCGCGGCGGGTCCTGTGAACAGGACCTCACGCGGTGCGGCGGCTTGCTCGCTCAGGCTCTTCGTCGGGTCGAGGATCACGTGGCGCAGCTCCGAGCGCTCGTCGCCACCATCCTCGACCTGGATCGCGGTGTAGACCACGTGGAGCTCTCCGCCCACGATCTGGGCGTCCGTGAACCAGCCCGGTCCGCCGTCGGCGTCGAGGACGTCGATGGCGAAGTCGTAGCCCTGAGCGCCCTTGGCGCCCCTGGCGTACTTGAGCGCGTCGCCGCTCACGTCACGGTAGAAGACGTGCGCGGTGCCGTCGGCGTCGAGCGTGACCGAGGCCCAGCGGCCCACGTCCTCGCCACCGTCCGAGATGCCTCCGCGCGGGCCGTCGAGGTCGCCCTCGATGTCACCCGAGGCGGGGACCCCGTCGACGAACTGCCACGTCACGGCCGTGCCCGAGAGCGTCCCGAAGATCAGGTCGCCGTAGGTCTGGTTGTACCCGGCGACGACGGTGTCACCGCCGCGTGAGGCGAAGTCCAGGTAGCGGCCGTGGTAACCGAGCGGCAGCGGCGGGAGCGCCTCACAGCCACACGCCGCTCCATCGAGCGCGCACGTCTGAGAGTTCGCCGTCCCGGGGTTCTGGACCGCCGGACCGAAGCCGTCGTCGCAGACCTGACCGTCGCAGGGGTCGGGCGTGGCCTGGCAGCCGCGGTCGCCCGCGTCCCAACAACAGAACTCACCCTCACCGCAGCCCTCGGGGCAGATGTCGGCGCAGCCACACACGCCCGCGG
>CAJXPN010001211.1 GCA_913058025.1 uncultured Myxococcales bacterium
GCGCGGTCATCGAGCGGCGCGGCGAGGTCCCGGCGCAGCCGACCCGAATCGTCTCGCTCGCGCCCAACATCACCGAGCTGTTGTTCGCGCTGGGGATGGGCGATCGGGTCGTCGGCGTGACCAAGTTCTGCGACTTCCCGCCCGCGGCCAAGGCTGTCCAGAAGGTCGGCGGCTACATCGACCCCGACCTGGAGGCGATCCTGTCCACGCACCCCGACCTGGTGGTGGGCATGCAAGGCGCGTCGGTCGAAAAGCTCGGCGCGGACCTCGAGCGCGCGAAGATCCCGATGGTGGTGCTCAGGATGCGTGACGTGTCCGAGACGGTCGCAGGGATCGCCGCGCTGGGCGAGGCCGTGGGCGAGCCGAAGAAGGCGAAGTCGATGGCGGGTGCGTTGCGCGCGACGCTCTCACCCGTCGAGGTCGCCCAGGGCGCGGCGAGGCCGAAGACGCTCTTCGTGCTCGGGCACAAGCCGCTGGTGGTCGCAGGCCCGGGGACGTTCGGCCACGAGCTCATCGAGCTCGCGGGCGGTGTGAACGCAGCGGCGGGGATGAAGACGGCCTACCCCCAGCTGGACAAGGAGAAGGTGCTCGAGCTCGCGCCGGAGGTCGTGATCGACGCGAACATGGGGCAGAGCGATGAGGCCCGAGTCGCGTTCTGGGCGACGTTCGAGACGCTCCCTGCGGTACGCGACGGGAAGATCGAGACGTTCGACGACCCGTCGCTGCTGCGCCAAGGTCCGAGGTTGGCCCAGGCGCTCGAGACGTTCGTACGCGTGATCTCCTCGCCCGCGACGAGCCCTTGAGTTCCGGGCGAGCGCCGCTGACGGCGAGGCGCGTGGCGCTCGCTCTGTGTGCGCTGGCGGGGCTCGAACTGCTCACGATCGGCGCGTCGCTCTCGCTGGGCTCCTCGAGCGCGCTCCCCTGGGACGCGCTGCTCTCGGGAGACCTGAGCGAGACCCAGCGCGCGATCCTGTGGGGCGCGAGGGCGCCCAGGCTCGCGCTCGGCGCGATCGCGGGCGCGGCGTTGGCGTCGGGCGGCGTGGCGTTCCAGGCGGTGTTGCGCAACCCGTTGGCGGACCCCTACATCCTGGGCGTCGCGGGAGGCGGAGCGCTCGGCGCGACCGCGCTCATGGCCACGGGCGCGACGCTCTCGCCCACGATCGGGTCGTTCGCGGGCGCGCTGGTCGCGCTGGGGTTGCTGCTCGGCGCGCGCAGGCTCGCGCCAGCGGGGCGCGCAGGCATCTGGGCGTTGCTGTTGGCGGGGGTGCTCTTCAACGCGTTCGCGTCCTCGCTCATCACGCTGCTCAAGTCGATCGTCCGCGCGGAGAAGGCCCAGGAGCTGCTCTTCTACCTGATGGGCTCACTGTCGGTAGGAGGCGTGACGTGGTGGACGCTCGCGTGGCTGGCGGCGCTCGTGGGAGCGTGCACGGCGACGCTCTGCTGGATCGCGCGCGACCTGAACGCGTTGAGCCTGGGCGACGACGAGGCGTGTGCGCTCGGTGTCGATCCCGAGCGCGCTCGCCTCGTCGCCGTGGTCGCGGCGAGCCTGGGCGTCGCCGCGGCGGTCGCGTACACGGGGCTGATAGGGTTCGTGGGGTTGGTGGTGCCGCACGCGCTCAGGTTGGTCCTGGGCCCGGACAACAGGCTGCTCGTCCCCGCGAGCGCGTTGGCCGGGGGGGCGTGCCTGATCGGATGCGACGCGCTCGCGCGGGCGACGTTCGACGTCGCGTCGACGACGCTGCCCGTAGGCGTGGTGACCGCGCTGCTCGGCGCGCCAGCGTTCGCGGCGCTGATGTGGGTGAGCGCGAGGAGGGGTGAGCTTGGGTGAGCGACACGCGGAGACGTTGCGGTGTGAGGGTTTGGGCGTGCGCTACGGGGACGTGAGCGTCCTGAGCGGCGTGGACCTGGAGCTCAGACCTGGCCGCGCCACGGCGCTCATCGGACCAAACGGCGCGGGGAAGTCGACGCTCCTGTTGGCGCTCGCGGGGCTGAGGAGCGCGGGCGAGGGGCGGGCCTGGATCGGCGAGCGCGAGGTCTCGCGGACGTCGCCACGTGAGCGCGCCAGTGAGATGGCGGTGGTGCTCCAGGCGAGCCCCTGTCTCTTATACACATCTCCGAGCCCACGAGACAGGCAGAAATC
>CAJXPN010001212.1 GCA_913058025.1 uncultured Myxococcales bacterium
GCGAAGCGGAGGTTGTGGTCGTGCGCCTCGACCGAAGGGAGAGACGCGCGAGCGAGGCGCAGCCAAGAAAGAGCGCGAAGTGGAGGCTACGGCCGCTCACACCCGACCGAAGGGAGGGTCGTGTGAGCCCTGCGCAGCCAAGAAAACAAGCTGATGAGGTTTGAACGAGCATGGGCGAGTCCTGCTCAGCGCGACGATGTCTCCACGCACGTGAACCTACACCCATAGAAGTGGTTTCCTGACACGGGTCCAGTGGAGGTGAGGGTCCACGCGCCGCCGATGATCCTGGCGCGGCAGATGGTGTTCGGGAAGGTGACCTCGTTGCGGCGTGCCATGGTGAAATTGCTCAGGTAGCAGAAGCCCTCCGACTCGCTCAGCGAGGGGTCTCTGGAGCCGTTCGAGCCGAGGAGGAGGTGATCGCGGACCTTCATGATGGGCTCTCCGCTGGCCATGCGGATGCCGCCCTCGACCTCGAGGGAGCTGGCGATCTGGGTGCTGCGGGTGCCGAAGGTGACGCTGGGCGCTTGACCCTGGCTGCCCGCGAGCGCGTCGGTGTGGATCGTGGAGACGCCGACGATGGAGCCGCCGCCCAGGTCGAGCTCGCCGCCGGCCATGCTCAGCCCACCCAGGAGATCGAGATCGCCAAAGAACGTGACGTCGCCCGACGCCGAGCCGAGCTCGACCTCGCCAGGGGCCGTGAGGTCGCCCTGGAGCGTGAGCGAGCCGTCGGGGAAGGTGACGCCGCCAGCGAAGTCGCCCCCGGCGTTCAGACGAAGCGTGTCGCCGGGTCCCTGCGCGAGCGCGCGGCCGCCGCCCGTGCCGTTGGCGTCCACGCCGAGGCTGAGCTCGGTGCCCTCGACGAACAGGTCACCGCGCGTGGTCACGTCGCCGCCGATGCGGACCTGGCCGGCCACGCTCAAGTCTCCGGCCGCGTCGAAGCTCGACGCGTGGCCCGACCACGCGACGTGGGGGACCGCCTCGATGGTCTGGATCCCGCCGAGCGGGACCTCGATCGTGCCACCCTGGCCGTCGTCCTCGATCACCGTGATCTTCAGGCCGACCTTCTGGGCGTCGAGCACGGTGGACGTCAGCGAGGTCGAGGCCCCCAGGCCCACCGAGAAGCGACCGTTGTAGACGTCGACGACCTGCTCCTCGGTCCACACGGGGCTCGTCCCCGCGGATCCATAGAATGTCACGGCGACCTCGTAGAGCTCGAAGCGCATCCGGATCGGCCTGTTCGCCCCCGTCGCGTCGACGCGAAGGTAGCCCTGGTAGGGGATGATGAGGTCGCCCGAGAGGACGTCGCTGGTGGCGGGGTCCCCGTCGGCGAACGCGCGCGGGGCCGAGGACGCCAGCGCCCCCAACACCACGCACCCGAGCCCCAACGCGCACGCCTTGACCGACGTCACCGCGGTTCGTCTTCGCTTCATCTTCGCCTCTCGTCTCGTGAATGATTTCATCGGTGGGGTCGCCTCAGTATCGGACGCAGTGCGCGGTGCAGGCGGCGAAGTCGGAGCCCGACGAGCCCTTGGAGACCTCGAGCTCCCAGGCGTCCGAGCCGCCGAGGCGCACCGCGCACTGCGTCTCGGAGGGGAGCCTGGTGTAGAAGACCATGACCTCACCCAGGTAGCAGAAGCCCTCGCCCTCGCTCATGCCGAGGTCGTAGGTGCCGATGTCGGTGAACCTGCGCGGTGCGTCGCGCGCGAGGACGAGCCGGCCGGTGACCTCCAGGTCGCCCGTCGCCACGAGGTTGCCCGCGCCGTCGAGTTCGAGCGCGCCGCTGTTGGCCAGGCCCCGCTCGAACCTCACGCCCGTCGAGCCCTGGATCGTGTGCGCGCCGGTCAGCGTCGCGCCGCTGCTCAGGGTGACGTCTCCGTCGAACTCGAGCGCGCCAGCGGCTGTATTGCCCGACAGAACGACCTCGCCGGTCGAGGACCCGAGCGTGGCGTCGCCGAGCACGTTCAGCGCTCCGGTGACCTCGACGCGCGCGCCCTCGAGCACGCTCCCGCCCGTGAAGCTCCCACCGACGTTGAAGCGCAGCGTGTCTGTGGAGGTGTCGTGGGTGAGCGCGTGGCCGCCATCGCCCAGGCCCGCGCCGTTGGCCGTCCCCAGGTGGAGGTCCCCGCCGCGCACGCGCAC
>CAJXPN010001213.1 GCA_913058025.1 uncultured Myxococcales bacterium
GGCAGCGTCAGATGTGTATAAGAGACAGGTCGCACACATCATCGGGAGCATCGTCGCCAGCCAGGCGACCGTGGAACCCGGCCACATCCGAGAGGCGATGCCGTCGCTCCCCTCCTCTCCCCGCCTGACAGGGCGCGCCGAGCAACGCTGGGACGCCAAGATCGCCCAGCTCGAGAAGCAGCTCATCGAGAGGTTCTCGGACGGCGCGCGCGACGTCGAGGCGTGGACGCTCGCGGCCCAACTCGGAGAGGAGCCGCTCGTCGTGGAGGCGACGCTGGCCAGGATGCGCGAGGAGATCCCGTGCAGGATGCGGATCACGCGCTCGGGCCGCATCTTCCAGGACTTCGCCGCCGACGACATCGCCCGCCTCTCCTCGATCCGCGCGAACTCGTTGGTGAGCAGGCTCGCGCTCGGCGCGCTCGCGTCGATGGCCAACCTCGGCGCGGCGTGGCCCGCGCTGTGCGTCGCGGGCGTCGCCAGCTTCGCCCTCTACGAGATGGCCGTCCTGACCACCGAAGAGGCGATGATCCAGGCAGGCATTACCGGCGTGGTCGTGGCCTCGTCCCTCGTCATCGTGACGCTCCTGTCCGGCTGGATCGCCAGGTTCGTCTTCCGCCCGTGGGGCGGCCCCAGGCTCGGTGACCTCGCTCAAGGCGAGGCGATGCCCAGGCGCCAGATCACCAACCACGGCAACAGCGACATCGTGCTCTGGGCGCTCGCCGACACCTCACGCTCCTCCCACAACGCGTACGTGGGGTCGTCATGGTTCGGCTCCTCGTCCTCGTCCTCGTCCTCATCCTCGTCGTCGTCGAGCTGGAGCGCCGGAGACCTCGACCTCGAGGACGCCGGCCAGGGCATCGTGATCATCGTCCTCGTCGTCATCCTCGTGGCGATCGTGGCCGCGTCCCTCTCGCTCGTGTTCATCTGGGCGCGCGGTATCTGGCGCGCCGTCGGGCGCCTCAACGAGCCTCCCCCCACCATCTCCCCCACCATCTGGACCCGCACCGCCCATTACGTCGACAAGTGGGAGCGCTTCATCCCCACCAACGACCTCGTCGTGCGCACGCTCCACTCCCTGCGCCGGTTCTTCAACCACCGCAGCCCCCCCGACGAGGACCTCGCCGCGCGCGTCCTCATCCTCGCCAGGAGGAACGAGGGCAAGGTCTCCGTGCTCCAGATCATGCTCGCCGAGGGCGTCGACTCCGACGTCGCCAGCGAGGTCGGCGCCCGCCTCTGCGGCCTGCTCGATGGTCAGATCCTGGTGAGCGACGTCGGGGAGCTCGCGTTCGCGTTCAAGCCCGACCAGCTCGCGTCGATATCTGGAGAGCTCGACGACGACATGTGGGCCGAGTACCTCGACTTCGAGCAGCTCCGGATCGACCGCCGCCCCACCCAGCTCGACACGCACGTGCCCGTCAACATCGTGGGGATCTCGAAGACCCACCTCGACTCGACCAACCGGCTCGTCGCGGGCACCTACATCATGGCCGCGTGCGCGATCGTCTTCTTCACCGAGTTCCTGGGCAACGTCGGCGCGCACCCGAGCCTCGCCGCGCTCGCCTCGCTCGGCGCAATCGGGATGGCGCTGGGCGCCGCCGCGCTCGGCACCACGGCCCGCTACGCCGCCCGAGAGGCCGCCAAGCAGGGCATCCGCCGCGACATCCGCCGCGCCGCGTTCTACCGCGTCGGCCTGATGGTCTCGCACCGGCAGGAGGTCGTCGACCTGCGCCCCCTCCCCGCCCAGCTCCTCGAGACGCTGCGGCCCGCGTGGCGAGGCCTCGACCAGGAGCTCATCGACAAGGAGATCCGGGGCGCGGTCATCGACCTCGACCTCGAGCTGAGCGACGACCCCGAGCACGCCGGTCAAGAGGTCTACGCGCTCGCCTCGCTCTACACGCGCCTGGACTCGCTCCAGGACGTCGAGCCCGCGTTCGACGAGATCGAGCTCGACCTGTCCTCCTCCGCCGAGGTCGACGAGGTCGTCTTCGACACACAGATCCAGCACGACCACGTCCGCGCGTTGGGTTGAAACGGTTACAACCCTGGCGCACAGCTCATGGCTTTGGGTTGGCGGATTTGAAGAGGACTGGGGGTGGAATTCCAGCACGGTCCCCCAGGCGCCGCTCGCTCGCGCTCGCT
>CAJXPN010001214.1 GCA_913058025.1 uncultured Myxococcales bacterium
GCGTCGTCGCCTCGGAGTCTCACGGCATCGGGCAGACCACGTACACCCCACGCGGGAAGCAGTCGCTCGACGCGATCGTCGAGCTCGCGAAGAAGTACGACGAGTTCGACATCACCATCGAGGCGTACACCTCCGCGGGTGACGCGACCGAGAACCTCGCGCTCTCGCAGCTTCGCGCGAGGACGGCGGAGGACTCCCTCATCGCCGCGGGCGTCCCGAAGTCTCGGATCACGAAGTCCCGCGGCCAGGGCCAGGACACCCCCAGGTTCCCGGGCGAACGACTCAAGAACGAGCGCCTCGAATTTGTCTTCCGCTGAGTGGCATCCGCTCGAGGGGGGCTCAGGACGCGCGCCGCACGAGGTCGCCCGGGCGCTCGCTCGGGCGGTGGTCGGGGGCGTCGTGTTCTTCGACGCGTCGCGCGCGCCGGCCTCTCTCGGCGCGTGCTCCTACGTGACGTGTGCGCCCCGAGAGGTGCTCGTAGAAGGCGCGGGCGTGTTCCTCGATGGTGCCGGCGTCGAGGTCGGAGATCCCGCCAGGTGGATGCGCGAGCGCGCCGAGGTGGGCCTGGGCGCCGAGGGCTTCGCTGGCGGCGTCGCGGGCGCGTTGGGCTTCGAGGCAGCGTGGCTGCTCGACCCGCCGCGCGCGCCCAGGCTCGAGGCGCGGACGCCCGCGCTGTGGGTCGGCTGGTTCCCGACGGTGCTGCGCTACTCACACGCTCGCGGCTCCTGGGCGATCGCCGGGCCCAGAGACTCCCACGCGGGACGCTTGCTCGAGGGCGCGCTCGACGCGCGCGCGCCGCGCGAGTTCGGGTCACTGACAGAGCCCGTGATGCTGTGTGGAGAGGACCCGCGGTGCGAGTACCCCAGGCGGGTCGAGGGGATGGTCGAGGCGATCGCCGCGGGCGACCTCTTCGAGGTCAACTACGCCGAGCGCTTCGAGGCGAGGTGGTCGGGCGAGCCCTACGCGCTCTACGAGGCGATGCGCGAGGTCTCGACGGGCGCGCACTTCGCGTACCTCGGAGCGCCTTCTTTTCAGGTATGCTCGGTGAGCCCCGAGAGGTTCATCGAGGTGTCCGCCGGGAGGATCACGGCGAGGCCAATCAAGGGTTCTCGCGCTCGAGGTGAGGGCGAGGTGGAGGACGCGGCGGCGGCGGCGGCGTTGCTCGCGAGCGAGAAGGATCGCGCCGAGAACGTGATGATCGTGGACCTGATGCGCAACGACCTCACCAGGGTCTGCCGCCTCGGGACGGTGCTCGCCGAGGAGGTATGTGTGCTCGAGTCGTTCGCGGGGATTCACCACCTCGTGTCGACGGTCTCGGGAGAGCTCGAGCCCGGCGTACACCCGATCGACGCGCTCCTTGCGTGCGCGCCCGCAGGCAGCATCACGGGGGCGCCGAAGCTGCGCGCGATCGAGTACATCGCGGAGAGAGAGCACACCGCGCGCGGGGTCTACACCGGGTCGGCGTTCTGGTCTTCGGGCGCCGAGCTCGACGCGAACGTGCTGATCCGCACGGCGGAGGTCGTGGGCGGCGTCGCGCGGTATGGCGCGGGCGGCGCGGTGGTCTCGGACTCCTCACCCGAGCTCGAGCGTGACGAGGCCTGGCTCAAGGCGAGGCCGTTTCTGTCCGTCCACGAGAGGTACCCTGGGTGATGACGGTTCAGGACGACGACAGAGGCTTCCTTTACGGAGACGCGCTCTTCGAGACGGTGGCGGTTCGCTCCGGGAGGATCCGCTGGCTGGAGCGACACGTCGCCCGAGCGAGGACGTCAGGCGGGGCGCTGGGTTACCCGGAGGACACGCTGGACAGGATGGAGAGGGTCCTGCGTGAGTTGGTCCTCCAGGGCGACGGCCTGTGGCGCGTGACCGCGAGCCGGCCAGGGGAGGGCGCGCCGTTCGGTGGCGGGCCGGGCGTCGTGCGTTCGAGGCGTCGCCCGCTGCCTGGTCCCAGCGCGCCGGTGCTGACGACGCTCGGGGGTTGGTACTGGCCGGGCGATCCGCTCGCGGCGCACAAGACCACGAGCTGGATGAGGTGGTCTGAGGCGCGCAGGCGCGCCGCGCTTCTTGGCTTCGACGACGCGTTGCTCACGAGCGA
Organism: uncultured Myxococcales bacterium; assembly: GCA_913058025.1. Classification (GTDB taxonomy): domain Bacteria; phylum Myxococcota_A; class Bradymonadia; order Bradymonadales; family Bradymonadaceae; genus CAJXPN01. The sequence goes on from CAJXPN010001214.1 coordinate 2,093, forward strand.
GGCCGGGGCTGTCTCTTATACACATCTGACGCTGCCGACGATCCA
>CAJXPN010001215.1 GCA_913058025.1 uncultured Myxococcales bacterium
ATCTCGCTCCACGACGTCGTAGGGATCGTCGTGGAGCGAGATCATGTCGCCGTAGACCTCGGTCATACCTCGCGCGTCGACGAAGTCGTTGATGAGGCTGACGACGGGGGCGAAGCGCTCGCTGCCCAGGAAGACCATGGGGCTGCGCCACTTGAACGTGGCGTAGTGGTTCTGCGCCAGGTCCATGAAGACCTCTTGCATGGTGCCGGCGCTGCCAGGCGCGTAGACGACGCCGCCCAGCGAGATCGCCAGCAGCCCGTCCTCCCGGATCGAGTTCGAGAAGTACTTCGCGACGTGGTTCGAGAAGAGGTTGCTGGGCTCGTGGCCATAGAACCAGGTGGGGACGGCGAGCGAGTCGCCAGGCGAGTCGGACTCGCGGGCGAAGAGGCGAGAGTCCTCGGGGTCGGAGGCGACGGGTCCGAAGCGCGCGACGACGTCGCGGGCGCGCGCCATGAAGTCGCGGATCGCCTCGAGGTACTCGGGCGTGCCCTCGGGCTGGCCTCCGTCGAACTTGGGGGAGAGAGAGAGGACCTCGATGGCCGCGTCGATGACCTTGGGGTTGCCGTAGTGGGCGAGGTAAGCGCCCAGGTTGGCGGCCTCCATGATGCCCGGGCCGCCGCCGCTGGCGACGAAGTAGCCACGGCGGGTGAGCTCCCAGGTCATGTGCGCGACCTTGCGGTAGTAGACGTCGTCGCGGCGGCAGCCGTGGCCGCCCATGACGCCGACGATGCCCTCACCCGAGTGCGTGGCGATGACGTCGAGGAGGGCGTCGTCGATCGCGTGGTCGTGGATGCGCTGGGCGAGCGTCTCGCGGATGGGGACGCCAAAGTCGGCTCGCCGGTGCTGGTCGAAGTGGGTGTAGATGGAGAAGTCGCGGGTGCCGACGTAGCCGCCGTCGTCGTAGCCCTCCATGAGCTCGTCGACGTTGTAGAGCCTGGTGCGGAACGAGTCGTAGGGCAGCCTCTCGAAGCGCGGCAAGACGTAGGCGCCGAGGTCCTCGATGGCGCGCCGCTGGTCGCGGTCCTGGAAGACACACCCCATGAAGATCGAGCCGTCGAGCCCGGCGGCGCCGCGCCAGCCGTCGAAGCCGGTGAGGTCGAGCCCGTGGACGACGTAGCCGTCGAGCGGCTCGCCCGAGGCGATGAGCTCGACGAGCACGTCGAGGGAGTCGATCTCGTGGCGGCGCGCGTGGCGCTCTGCGGCCTGTGTGTTGGCGTCGGTCGTGTCAGCCAAGGGTCCTCCTGGAGGTGCTACATTGTGTGTTGGGTCCTCGGACGCGAGCGCCTATCTTGTCGCCCCGAGACGATGACACGCAAGCACGAGGAGGAGACATGGCCGAGGGGTTCGTCATACAGCCAGCCCAGCCCGAGTGGGGCACGAGCGAGGACACCTCGCTCCACGTGGTGTTGGTGTACCCGGAGATCCCGGGCAACACGGGCAACATCGGGAGGTTGTGCGCCGGGACGAGCGTGTGGCTGCACCTGGTGCGGCCGCTCGGGTTCGACCTGGACAACAAGAAGCTGCGCCGCGCGGGGCTCGACTACTGGCCTCACGTGAAGCTGTGCGTGCACGAGACGTGGGACGAGATCGTGGAGACGTTCCCTCGTGAGCGCCTGCACCTGTTCTCGGCGAAGACCCCTCAGGCCACGCGCCACGCCGACGCGCGCTACGCGCCGGGCGACGTGCTGATCTTCGGGCGGGAGACCAAGGGCCTCGACGCCGACGTTCGTGAGGAGTACGCCGACCGGATGAGGTTCATCCCCAAGACCGAGGCGGTGCGCTCGCTCAACCTCTCGAACGCCGCGGCGATCGCGATCTACGAGGCGATGCGCCAGCTCGACTGGGCGCCCATGGGCGCTTGAGCAGCGCCCCACCTTCGAATCACGGCGCGCCCGCCGCCGTCACACGATCCACGCGTCCCAGACCGACGTGACCACGATACGGAGAAGAGATGAAGACCCGCGCCATCATTGCACTCGCCGCGCTCGCGCTCCTCGCGTGCGAGACGAAGAAGACCGAGGCCACCACCGAGGCCACGCCGACGGCGGAGGCGGAGGCGACCAAGCCGGAGGCCGCGAAGGACGAGGTGGCCGAGGCCAGCGACCCGGCGAAGCAAGGCGCTTCGACGAAGC
>CAJXPN010001216.1 GCA_913058025.1 uncultured Myxococcales bacterium
CGAGATTTCTGCCTGTCTCGTGGGCTCGGAGATGTGTATAAGAGACAGCCTCGATGTACCCCATCCCCACGGCCCCCTCGTAGCTGATGATGAGCTGCTCGTCGCCGTCGCCCAGCGATCGCGTGTGGTAGTAGAACGCGCCGCCGTCCTCCGCCGGGCCGCGCTCCCATCCGTCCTTCTCGAGGCCGAAGACGAGCTTCGGCGCGCCGACCTTCGCCCCGATGACCCTCGACGAGATCGCCTCGAGCGCGTCCGCGCGCTCATGGAACGGCCGATCGAGCTGATCGAACGGCTGGATGATCTCGTAGTCGCCGATGACCTGCTGCCAGGACAGGCTCAACGCCGGCTCGACCTGGCTCGGGTGCAGCAGCCCGATCCGGTGGCCCGTGATGTCGACCTCCTCGTCCTCGACGTCGGTGAACGACTGATCGATGTCGACGCGGAACGTCTGAGCGAGCTCGTCGTCCTTCCAGGCGCCCCACAGCAGGCGATGCGTCAGGTTGATCATGAGCGGATGATCGACGAGGAACGCCACGAAGTCCCCGGCGTCCCAACGGCGCTGCTGCACGAGCGCGCCCTCCAGGCGCTGGATCTGCTGCTTCGCGACCGCCTTGAGGTCCTTCTTGAGCCCACGCAGCGTCGCCTTCGCCTCCTTCGCCTTCTCCTCGTCGTCCTTCGCGTTCGGCTTGGGCAGGTTCTTGACCGTCTTGCCCACCCCGTCGCGCAGGATCGGCTTGAGCGTCTCGTCGAAGTGGACCTCGAACTGGCGCGGCCCGTAGTCGAGCGTGAGGCGACCTCGCGCGTCGAGGTCGAAGTCGGGCACGAGCCGGTCGCCGAGCTCGGTGCGCGTCAGGCCTCGCTCGTCGGCGATCTGATCCACGAGCGCCGACGCGTGCGCCTTGAGCGACTTGTATTTGATCTTCTGCGCGATGCTGTAGACGTTCATCAACGCGAGGTCCGTGCCGACGCGCGCGAGCACGTCGAGCCCCCACTGCGCCCGCTTGACCGCAGACTCGCCCGGCCACTTCCTGATCTTGGGCGTCAACGCTCGGACCGACTCGTCGTGCCCGAGCTCGGCGACCGATTGCAGCGCCCACGACTGCTTGCTCGAGCCATCGAGCCCCAGCCAGGTCTGGCAGACGGCGAGGCCGAAGCCATCGAGCGAGCGTCGCGTGAACGTCTCGCGGATCTGCTCGAAGCCGGGGTACGGGTCCTCGGGGTCGTAGAACGTGAGCATCTGGAGGACGTCCTCGACGTTCTGGTCGCTCAGGCGCCAGCTCGAGTCCTCCTCGAACACGAGCTCCGGCAGGACCTTCGGAGACAGCCACGACGGGATCTTGGGCATCTTCCTGGGGAGAATCTCGAGCGGGTCGCGCTCGAGCAGGGCGTCGAGCGCGTCGACGACCGCGTCCTCATAGTGCCCACGGGCCGCCGCGAGCAGCTCCTCGCGCGCGTTGGTCTTGCTGATGTGCATCAGCGCCTTCTCGGCGTAAGCCCGCCACTTGCGGTCGCCGCCGAACGCGTCCGGCACGATCGAGAGCATCGCGTAGACGGGGCGCTCGTCGATCCAGTCACGCGCCATGACGCGCGCGCTCTTGATGCGCGCGAACCCCTCGGCCATCAACCGCGCGACCTCCACCGACTCCACGCGCTGGAGCGCCGCCACGCCCGTCTGGACGCGGCGGCGCCCCAGCTCGAGCACGACATCGAGCACCTCCTCTCCGAAGCGCGACAACGCGAACTCCATGCACGTCTCCTGACCCACCTCGACCTTCCAGAAGGGTCGTGGGACCTCGTCCCACGCCTCGCGGACGCTCTCCAGAGAGTTCATGGTCATGAGCTGGCCCGTGCACTGCGCGACGTAGTACGAGTAAGCGTCCTCCTGGCCGACGCGCTGCATGATCGACGCGAGCCTCGCCGCGTCCTGCTCTTTCTTGGCCTTGTCGTCATACCCGAGCTGTCGCTCGTAGGGCTTCGCGATCCGAGCCGAGTCCTCGTGGGTGAACAGGAGGCGCGTCTGGAGCGCGGGCGCGCTCAACCCCTCGAACGTGACCGGCTTCGACGCCTTCTTCTTCTTCCGCTGTCTCTTATACACATCTCCGAGCCCACGAGACAGGCAGAAATCTCGT
>CAJXPN010001217.1 GCA_913058025.1 uncultured Myxococcales bacterium
CCCACCAGTCCCCTCGGCGCCGAAGGGGCGCGCCCAAGGGCGCGCGCGCGCCCAGGCGCGGCGGCGAGATCGACGAGTACTTCGAGGACCTCGCCCAACACGAGTGGCTCACGTCCAACGCGTACGACCCCCGCGACTACTACGAGGACCATGAGCCTGACTTCGAGCTGACGGGTGGAGTCGCCTCCGGCGGCATGGTCGGGACCACGCGGCGTGACGGCGTCGGCGCGTACCTCGAGCTCGATCGCTTCGGCGCGGGCGACGTCTCCGCGCTCGAGGAGGTGCTCGTGGCGCGGTCGCTCGAGTGGGTGACGACCTCTCGGATCTTCGAGGGGGATCTCGAGGAGGCCGGCCGTGTGTGCGCTGCCCGCGGTGTCAGGTTCGATCCTGGCGCCGACGTACGTGCTCGTGCGATTCGCCAGGGCGAGAGTGTGTGCATGCTCGACCTGGGCGACCCGAGCTGGAGGTGGGACCTCCGGGCGGCGCTCGAGGATCGTGATCGGGACCACGAGATCGAGCTGACCGGTGAAGTGCGTCTGGAGGACGTGGCCGAGCTGGCCGACCTCCTCGACGCGCTCTCTCCTGGAGAGGTGATCCACGTGAACACGTCGCGCCACGATCTCACGACCGCGGTCGCGCTCCTGGAGCGCCTGGAGGCTCGCGTCCACGGGCGCACCATCGACGTGGCGCGCGCGCTCATGGACGGAGAGGTCGAGCCCGGAGGTCGAGTCGACCTCTCGTGTACGGGGCTCACCGACGAGGATCTGTGGCTGCTCGGCCGGCTCGTCACGCCTGGCGAGCTCGTCGTCTCGCACACCGAGGTGACCGGCGCCGGGTTGGCGGTCCTAGGGAGCGAGGATCTCTACCCGAGGCTGAGTCGGGTCGACGCGTGTGGACTCGACGTGTCGCTCGAGGCCGCGCACGGTCTGCTCGCGCGCCCAGGCATGGAGCACCTCGTCATCACGGGTGGGTACGCCGACGCGTTGGAGGCGATGTCTGCCCACGATCCGAGGCTCGAGCTGCGCGCGAGGCACCCTCGCCTGCTGGCGTGGACGCTCGACCCGGTGGGGCAAGCGCCGATCTGCTTCGGGCTCTCCGAGCGTGACCTCCGCGCGCTCGCCGCGCGCCCCGAGCTGCTCATGATCGATGGCCTCGACCTCCGATACTCCTCGCTGTCGCCCGAGCTCGTGGAGGCGTTCCTGCGCTCCCCGACCGCGCGCAACCTTCGCACGATCCACCTGAGCCGCGTCGACCTCGACGCCGTCACGCGCGCGCGGCCGGGCAGTGACCCGAGGGTCACTGCCCGGCTCATCGCCTGAGAACGGGTCGTCGGGTCGTCTCGTCGCTGCACTATACGCCATCTGCGTGAGCCGCTTGTGGGTCGGAGAGCCACTGAGGTGTAGGCACGCCATCCGCCTCTTCGATCCCCGAACAGAGAACCTCATGCACGCACCATTCGGACTCGTCGCGGCGCTCGCGTTGTTTGCGACGCTCTCTGCCTGTCAGGGTAAGGTCACGTACACGCAGAACGGCGACGGGCCATCAGGTCCTCCGCTCGACGACGCGGTCGAGGTCGACCCGAACATCGAGGGCGTCGGAGTCGTGGGGGCGCGGCGATTGAGCCAGCGCGAGCTCGACGACGCGCTGGAGGTGTTGCTCGGTGACACCTCGCGTCCCGCGAGCCTGCTCCCCGAGGACAACATCGACCCGTTCGACAACGACTGGGAGGCGCAGCGCGTCTCGCAGGCGTTGATCGAGGCGCTGGAGTCGGTCGCCACGCGCGCGGCGACCGAGGCCATGGCCGATCCCTCACGGCGCGACGAGATCCTGGGATGTGTGCCCGCTGGCGCGGTCGATGACGCGTGCTTCGCGAGCTTCGTCGAGGCCTTCGGTCGCCGCGCGCTGCGCCGCCCGCTCAACCAGGAGGAGCGGGACGGGCTGATGTCACTGCGCGCCTTCGGCGAGGAGTCTGGCGACTTCTACTTCGGCGCAGGGCTCGTCATCCAGGCGCTGCTCCAGATGCCCGACTTCGTCTACCACCTGCACCGCGGCGTCCCCGTGAGCGGCCAGGAGCTATCTCTTATACACATCTCCGAGCCCACGAGACAGGCAGAAATCTCGTATGCC
>CAJXPN010001218.1 GCA_913058025.1 uncultured Myxococcales bacterium
TACGAGATTTCTGCCTGTCTCGTGGGCTCGGAGATGTGTATAAGAGACAGCGGCGCCGTCAAGGAGGCCGTCTCCGTCGGAGTCGGGGTCGTCGGGGTCGGTGCCTGCGTCGGCCTCGGCGTCGTCGTCGAGGCCGTCGCCGTCGGCGTCACCGACGGCGACGTTGGGGTCGGTGCCGCGGGACACCTCATCGCCGTCGGAGATGCCGTCGCCGTCGGTGTCGGCGTTGGCCGGGTCGGTCATGTGGATGTCGACCTCGGCGCCGTCGGCGAGGCCGTCGTCGTCGGTGTCGGGGTCGTTGGGGTCGGAGTCGTAGTCGTAGACCTCCTCTCCGTCCTTGAGGCCATCGGAGTCGGAGTCGGGGTCGTCGGGGTCGGTGCCCTCGCGCTCCTCCTCGCAGTCCTTGAGGCCGTCGCGGTCCCGGTCTGGCGCAGCGTTCAGCGCGTCCCCCGAGCAGAGGTCGCCGCCCGCGTCATCGCCGCCCGCGTCATCTCCGCCTGCGTCATCGCCTCCAGCGTCGCGGCCTTCGAGTTCCCAGTTCGGGTCAGTCTCGCCCTGGCCGGGCGTGCACGCGCTCGCGCAAGAGAGCAGGAAGACGACGGCGCAGAGGCGCGAGGCGCGAGAGGAGAGACGGGCGGTGGTCATGAGGGCCTCGTGAGGTCGTGAAGGCAGAGCGCGGGCGCGTGTGCGACGTGCGCATCGTCCTTTTATTCAAGCCGAACCTCAAGAAGTAGCGCAGAGCCGCGCGGGCAGCGGGTCGCGCTCGGGCGAGCGTGGGCGCCCGAGCGCGGACCCAAGTAAGGAAACACTCACACAAAGTCCTTGAAAAACAATCGGATACCACACTTGCCGGGAGCACGAACGGTGCCCAGGATGCCAGGAGAAGAAGACGGCACACCAGGAGGCCATGTGCAGAAGATCCGAGGACTGAAGAGGCTGGCGCACGACGCGCTGGACGTGACGGTGGAGATCGTGCGCGAGGGGCACGACTCGAGCGCGAGGGCGGTGCGCCGCGTGACCGACGAGATCGACGGCGTGCGGGAGGCGGCGCGCGTGATCGACGACGTGCGGCGCGTGACGACCTCGGGCGTGCTCGAGGCGATCAAGGGCGTGAACAGGCTGGTGGAGGTGGTGACCGAGGCGGGCCTGGACGCGGCGCTGGGTGACGAGGGCGAGCTGGCGCCCTCCCCCGCCGGGTCACCCGCGGTGGCGCTGCGCACGGACGGTCCGCGCGGCGCGTGGCTCGCGGACGCGGCGCTGGGGGCGCTCAACGGCGTGGTCGGCGACCACCTCGGCGCGCGCCACGAGGCGCTGGACCTGGCGATGAGGTTGCGCGTGGGGGACGCGTACGTGGCACCTGAGCGTGACGCGCTGGCCGCCGCGCTCCCCGACGCGACGGGGCGGCTGGTGGTGTTCGTCCACGGCCTCGCGACGACGGAGTGGTCCTGGGCGCTCAAGTCCCAGGAGTACTACGGCGCGCCGGACGTGACGTTCGCCTCACAGCTCGAGCGCGACCTCGGGGCGACGTGCGTGTTCGTGCGCTACAACACGGGGCGCCACGTCTCCGAGAGCGGTGACGCGCTCAGCGCGCTGCTCTCCGGGCTCGTCGAGGCCTACCCCGCCGAGATCGAGTCGCTCACGCTCATCGGCCACAGCATGGGCGGGCTGGTGTGCCGGAGCGCATGCCACGCGGCCGAGCGCGACGCCGCGCCGTGGGGGGACCTCCTCGGGGACGCCGTCTACCTGGGCTCACCGCACCGCGGCGCGCCGCTCGCCAAGCTCGGGCACGCGATCTCGCGGGGGCTCTCGGCGATCGATCTGCCGGCGACGCGCGTCATCGGACAGGTGCTCGACGGGCGCAGCGCGGGCGTGAAGGACCTGCGCCACGGCGCGCTGATCGAGGCGGAGTGGGACTCGCCCGAGGCGCTGCTCGACCGAGATGCGGTCGCGTTGCCGCGCGCGCGACACTCGTTCTTCTCGGGCGCGGTGACCAGGGACGAGGCGCACCTGGCCTCGCGCCTGATCGGGGACATGCTCGTGAGGGTGCCCAGCGCGTCGGGGCCGGCGCTGGTGTCGCGGACGTTCGAGATCGACGCCCACCACCACGGCGGCGTGTGGCACCACG
>CAJXPN010001219.1 GCA_913058025.1 uncultured Myxococcales bacterium
GATCTACACAGAGTAGATCGTCGGCAGCGTCAGATGTGTATAAGAGACAGCACCCTCGTCGAGCGCGGCCTCGACTCGATCGAGCACCGAGTGGGCGAGGTCGAAGTCGCGCTCCAGGCCATGCGTGCGCGCGATCTGGGTGTCGAGTTGGAGCGCGAAGTCGCCCTCGGCGAGGCCGATGGAGGGCCTCAACGCCTCGAACGCTGCGCGAGTCTCTGCGGGCGCGGAGTAGCTCCAGAGCGTGTCGAAGTCGGGGTAGGCGGTCATGGTTCGGGCCTCGTGTTCGGATCGAATGGGAGCCCGCACGTTAGACGAGCGCGCCTCACACGGCCACGGACCGAACGCTCGTCATCCGAGCGCTCGAGGCACGCCTCTCGACCTACCCGATTCAGATGGGGTCACCGATTCTGGTGATGGTCTCGGTTCGTGGCCTCTCTAGATTGGCGACCCCATACAGGGCTGGTGGTTTCGTTGAAGGCGCCAGGGTTTACCCGACACGAAGACGACCCAAGAGAGGCCCCCTTGAACGCCAAGACCCCCATGCTCCTCCTCGCGCTGTTGCCGATGACCGCGCTCGCGTGCACCCCCACGGAGGCCGACCCCGAGACGCCCGCTGCAGGAGACGACGCGGGCGTGGTCGACCAGGACACGGGAGGAGGAGACACCGGCGATGAGGCGGACGCGGGTGAGACCACGGTCGACCCGTCCGCGACCTGCGCGACCACACCGAAGCACCCGCGGTGCGACGCCGATCCGGGGAGCTACGCCGGCTGGGACGTGTCGTCCGTGGTCAGCTCGATCGCGTTCGTCGCCGGCGACACGTGCTGCTTCGACATCGACGACGACGGGACCGACGACAACGCGCTCGGCGAGCTCCTCGAGCTCGCCGCGGACCTCGACGTCGACGTCGAGAGCTTCAACGCGAGCATCGCCGAGTCGATCGCGGAGGGTTCGCTCGTGCTGCTCGTCGAGCACCAGGGCGTCGCGTCGGCGGGCGGCCCGTTCTCGATCAACTACTACCTGGGAGCGCAGGTCGGCGACTTCACCGCGCCCTCGGCCGACGGCGGCAACCCCTACACCGTCACGCAGGGAAGCCTGACGCAGGGCGTCTGGCCGAGCGCGAGGATGCCGGAGGCCACGCACGACGGGACCACGCTCACCGCGGGTCCCGGTGAGGTCGACATCACCACCGAGCTGCTCGGGCCGCCGCTCACGCTGCGCATCACCGCCGCGCAGATCCGCGCGAAGGTCGACACCTCCACGACCTACGACTCCGACGGCGGCGTGCGTCTGGTCGATGGCGCGCTCGGTGGCGCCGTGCGCGTCGCCGACATCTTCGACTCGGTCAACGACGTCTACGACGGGAGCTGTGGCTGCGCGCCGCTGCCCGACGGCCAGCGGCTGGTCACCTACGACCCTGCCAAGCTCTCCGACGCGGAGTGCTCGGCCCCCGAGAACGACACCAGCGCATGCGACCCGGACTCCACCACCGAGAGCGTCTGCATCACCGCGTACGATCTGTGCGGGTTCGTCGGGCTCGCCGGGCTCGTCGCCGACGTGGACGCCGACGACCCCACCAGCGCGTGCGTCGACCTGGGGACCTGCGATTCGATCTCGCTGGCCACCACGTTCGAGACCGTCGGGGCGCGCATCGAGGGTGTGTCCGAGTGAGCCCCTCGACGGACAGAGGCTGCGCGAAGTCGATCGCCGTGGTCGGAGGCGGCGTGGCGGGGCTCACGGTCGCCGCGTTGCTCGCGGCGCGGGGCGAACGGGTCACTCTGTTCGAGGCGCTCGACCAGGTCGGAGGCGTCGCGCGTGGGACCGACTCCCTGGGCACGAGGTTCTCTCCCGGACCCCAGTACGCGTGGGGTTGGGGGCCGGGCGGCCCCGCGTGGCGAGCGGTGGAGGGCATCGACCTCGACGTCGTCATGCGTGAGCTCCCCGCCGCGTTCGAGCAGGTCTCGTTCGGCGACTCGCCCTTCGAGACCGTCACGCGCAGCCTCCCCGCAGCGCTGGACGCGCTCCCGGACGAGGAGCGAGAGCCCGCGCTCGCGTTCGCCGCCGCGCTCGACGCCGCCGGCGCCGCGGGCGCCTCGCTGGGCTCCGGCGCGAGGTTCCGCGACG
>CAJXPN010001220.1 GCA_913058025.1 uncultured Myxococcales bacterium
CGCGATGCTGCTGCGCCACTGCGGCGTGGACTCGGGGCTGTTCGTGTCGCAATCACCGAGGCGACGCAGCAGCGTCTGCACCGGCGAGTGCGACCCGCGGGGCGCGGCGACCGCGCCCGACGGGATGCCCTGGACGAACCTCGCGAGGAACTTGATCAACGCCCAGCGCTTACTCAAGCGCTGCTGCTCGGTCACGCCGCTCCGCTCGAGGAGAAGCTCGGCCAGCGGACCGAGCGCCTCGTAGTCGTGCGCTGCGACCGACGCGATGAAGAGCTGGTAGTCCAGGATCTCCTGCTGCTGCGCGAGCGAGCCGTCGGTGGCCACGGGGATCTCTCCGCCGGGCTCGATGACCCACGCGTTGCGCGGCAGCCCCCAGACGGTCTGGTCCTCGAGCGCGAACGCGCCGTTGGCGAGCTGCTCGGCGAGCGGTCGGGTGAAGACGTCGATCCGCTCGTCGTCCGGCGACATGTTGCGCGAGGTCGCGGCGGTGTTGCGGTCGAACCCGACGTCGAGCATCGCCTCGCCGCCGCGCTCGTCGAGCTTCCAGCGGTGCTTCGCCCACAGGAGGTCCGTGATCGCGCCACCCGACGAGAACCAGCAGCGTCCGATGTCGGACAGGTCGCCCTCGCCCTTCTCCTTGCCGCTGCCGTACTGGCCGAGCGCGCGCCCACCCGAGAGGCTCCCCTCCGGGCGCAGGCGGCTGTCGAGCCAGACCAGCGCGCCGCGTCGCGTCGCGCGGTCGGAGTCGCGGATCGACGCGCCGTCGGGGATCGCGGGCGCGGCCGCGTCCACCTCACCGTCCTCGCCCGTGTGCGATCCGAGCGCCTTCATGATCTCGGCCTCGTCACCCCACAGGTCGTGACGCGACCTCAAGCGGTCGTGGTAGAGGACGCGCTCGATGTAGACGCGGCAGAGGCGGAGCAGGAGCTCCACGCCGTCGCGATGGAGCGCGCGCGCGGCGCCCGTTCCGCCAGGGAGCGGGTCGTACAGGTAGAACCCCTCGTAGGGGCCGAGTTGGTGGTCGGCGGCCGGGCCGATCGACTCGACGTGGAGCGCGACCTCGATGCCCCCCTCCGCGCCGCGGTACATCGTGGGCAGGACCGCGCGCATGGCCGACGCGATGAGGCGCGCCTGCTCGAGCTCGAGCAGCGGGCCGCGCTGGACGCCGTCGTCACCCGGCGGGTTCGGGAAGACCCCGAGCGACACGGTGCCGAGCGGCGCCGGCGCGTGGCGCTGCGTGCTCCCGTCCTCCCAGATGAGCCGCTGGCGGACCTCGTTGAGCACCGGCCCGAGCCGGTAGGTCGCGACGTGCTCGGTGATGCAGGTCACCTTGTCCAGCGAGACCGCCAGCGGCACCCCGCCGATCAGGACCGGCTCGAGCGGCGGGAGCAGCGACTCGGGCTTCTCCCATATCTGTCCCTGCCTCAGCGCCTCGTGGCGAGCGAGCGCCGCGTTCGTGGTCGTGTGGTAGAACCACACGCGGCGCCGAGGGCTCGAGAGCCCCTCGTTGAGGAACGGCTCGACCATGACGTCTCGGGCCGAGAGCTCCTCCTCCTCGTGGCCGTGGCCCACGACGACGAACCGCCCGAGCGCGTTCTCGAAGATCCTGCCGGGGTAGTAGACGTACCAGGCGCTCGCGCGGTCGGCGACGGCGATGAGCGCGAGCGTGGTGCGGTCGCGCACGGAGACCTTGTCCCCTGACGGGAGCTCGACCTGGGCGACCTTGGGGGGGAGCACGCCCACGCGCTCGGTCCCCTCGCTCACCGCCCTCGAGGTCGCGCGCACGTAGACTCGGTGCTCGTAGCGTTGGACGTCCGGGTGGAGGTCCACGCGCTCCTCGCTCATGAGCAGGCCGCGATCGGCGAGCTGGCTGAGCGTGCGCGCGGTCTGGTTGCCGAAGACTTCGAGCAGGTCCTCGACCTCGACCCAGCTCGCGGTCATCTCGGCGGCCATGTGCTCGCGGACCATCCTGCCCGTGGGCGGGCGGACCACCGGGCGAGGCAGCGTGCGCAGCGCGTGCGCGAGCGTGGACTGCGTGTTCATCTCGGTGAGCGCCATCTCCTCGTCGCGGTCGACGACGGTGACGATCGCGATGGGGACTGTCTCTTATACACATCTCCGAGC
>CAJXPN010001221.1 GCA_913058025.1 uncultured Myxococcales bacterium
GAGATTTCTGCCTGTCTCGTGGGCTCGGAGATGTGTATAAGAGACAGGCTCTGGCGCGTGCACTCGAGCAGGCCGTTGTCATGGAGCGTGATGCTGTTCTTGCGCGCGGAGAGGTGGGCGCGGAACACCTCGGGGGAGAGCCTGCTCTTCAACCACCTGGGGCTGCTCGCCCTGACGACGAAGACCTCGTCGTAGTCGGGGTCACCCACGGTGACGTCGCGTTCGACAAGCGCGCCGAGGAACGAGAAGGAGACCATCTCCTCGTAGATCTCGGCGGTCTCGCCCTCCTCCACCATGACCCGCGCCCGCTGGAAGTAGACGCGCCTGTTGGAGTTTCCGCTACGCCTCGTGACGTAGAAGCTGTCCACCCGCACAGGGAAGCCCTCGAAGCGCAGGAGCAGCGCCTTGGAGCTGTCGTTGGAGAACCAGCCGACCTCGGCGTCCACGATCTCGCCGCCGAACTCGTCGGCGAGGGCCTGCCATATCTCTTCTCGCTTCCCGTCTTGATAGACGCCGAAGGCCCAGATGATCGAACACACGAGCAGCATGGCGATGGCAGTGATCAGTCCGGTCATGTGTCCTCTCCTCTGCTCGACTACGAGCATACCGTGTGTCAGCGCGCCTTCGAGATGCCCTCGATGCACTCCGCCAGCGAGCCGTTCTCGAGCAGGCCCAGCAGCCGGTGGCCGCCCGCGGAGACGGTCCGGAGCTCCATGGAGCTGCCGCGCACGAGCTCGAGAGAGTCCTTGTAGGGGACGACGTCGTCGCCGGGGTCGTGGAAGACGACGATGGGGACGCGCTCGGAGCGCCGCCTGATGTCGTCGATCCGCGCGCCGAGGCCCGGAAGGTTCGCCCAGCGGCCCACGGACGCGTACGCCGGCGCGAGGACGATCGTCGGGCCGCTCCACACGCCACGGCGCACGAGCTCGAGCACCACCGCGCCGCCCCAGCTCGAGCCGAGAAGGACATCCGGGCCGTACTGCTCGAGCGCCTCGGCCTGGATCGCCACGCACGCCTCGAAGCTGCGCCGCATCGCCTGCCCTCGCCACGCCGGGTAACGCATCGCCGCCAACCCCACGCCCACGCCGAGCCCGAGCCAAAGCGGCCGCGCGTCGCGCTTCGCCGCGGCCACGCCCGCGCTCACGGCCACGGCGGCCCCGAGCGCTCCGACCTCGGGGAGCCTGAGCAGGTTCCGCGCGACGGCGTTCGTCTTCTTCATGTTCCGCACCGACATCTGCATGTCGGGCGCTCGGACGCTAAAGCCGGCCTCGGTGAGGTGGCTGACCTTGGTGCCCTGGGGGCCGCTCTCGAGTCCATGGGCGAACTGGACGATGACGTCGGACATGATGAACCTCCTCGTTGGGGTGAGGCCGTTCTACCTCACCGAGGCCGCGCGTTCACCTGCTCAGTCCTCCTCGCCACGCGACAACGCGAGCACGCGCTCCAGTCGGACCGCCTCGTTCTTCACCATCCAACCGTCCATGGACAACAGCTCGTGCGCCCGACCGAACGCCTCCGCGGCCTGCTCGAGCTCTCCTCGAAGGGTGTGGAGCTCACCGAGCTCTTCGAAGACGTAACCGCCAGGCTGTCCGAGCGCCTCTCTCGCTCGACGCAGCGCGAGCTGGAGGGCGAGCGCTCGGGACGTGTCTCCCATCGACCGTAGACAACGCGCCACGCTCCAACGCGCGATCAGGATCGGCTCGACGACCTCCGCGCGCACGCGGAGTGCCAGCGCGCGCTCGAACAGGTCGAGCGCCTCGTCGAGGCGCGACGCCTCGTGGAGCGTCCACGCGGTGTTGTTGTAGAGCGCGCCTAGCCAGCGTTGCGCGTGCTCGTCGTCGGGGTGGCGCTCGGCGTAGGCGATCGCGTCGAGGTTCCAGGTGAGCGCCTCGTCTCCCTCCAGCGCGATGCCGAGCATGTGCGCCGCGTCGACGGCGTGGCCATGAAACCCACCCTCCTTCGCGAGCTCGAACGCCTCCAGAAACAACGGACAGCCCCGCTCGGACTCACCGCTCGAGCGCCACACCCGGCCGCGCTCGAGGAGGTACCGCACGCGCGCGACGAGGGTGTCCTCTGTCTCTTATACACATCTGACGCTGCCGACGATCTACTCTGTGTAGATC
>CAJXPN010001222.1 GCA_913058025.1 uncultured Myxococcales bacterium
CTCGCGGCGTTCGACGGCTACGCCTGGCTCCCGAGGGGGGAGTCCGGCGCGGCCCAGGCGCTCCTGTCGATCGCCTCCATCCCTTCGGCGCACGCCTCCGACGAGGAGCTGCTCTCGGCCCTCGAGGCCAGCGTCGAGCCCAGCTCGACGCTCCGCGTCGAGTTCGTCCATCGCCCTGGCGCGCTCGAGGAGCTCCGCTCCGGCGCGCGCTGGCCGATGTCCCGCTCGGCGTCCTCCCTCGAGCGCTCCGTGCTCGAGCTCGCGCTCGCGCGCCACGCCCGTTTCTCGACCCACAGCTCCGAGGAGGAGTGATGGCCCGCGCCCTTCGCCACGTCGACGCGATCGTGATCCCCGTCCAGAGCTTCTACGTCGCCTCGATCATCGAGCAGGAGGACGTCGCCGCGATCGGGTCGACCCCCGAGGCGGCGCTCGAGGAGCTCTCTGCGCTGCTCGTCTCATTGACCGAGGCGGGCGTGCGCATCGACCCCCACGAGATGGACGCGCGCACCCGCGCGCTCGACCTCGAGCTCCCCGCCGAGGTCGCCGGGCGCCTCCACCCGCTCGCGCTCCGCGCGCTCGCGGTGTGGTACCAGCCCGAGCCCGACGCCTCGCTCGAGGTCCACATCCCCCAGCTCGGCCTACACTTCGACGCGCGTGATCCTTCCGAGATCAAGCGGATGTGTGAGGAGCTGATCCGTGAGGACGTCCCGCTCCAGCTCCGCGCGTCCTCGCTCTCGCACCTCGCGACCGAGCGCGATCTGGGCACGATCTCACGCATCCCCGTCCCCGCGCCCGTCGCGACCGTCGCGCGGTTCGAGCCGAACGAGCCCGAGGTGCTCTCCACCGTGGGTACGCGAGTGAAGCCGTCGAAGACCGGGCGCGCGCACGGACCGATCGCCGCGCTCACGCTCGACTACCTCTCTGAGATGCGCGAGCGAGGCGTCCTTCTGGTCGGCCCCGCCGGCGTCGGCAAGTCCGCCGTGGTCGCCGAGGCCGCGCGCCGCCTGGAGGGCGGCGAGGGCGCCGACGTGCTCGAGGGCTACACCATCTGGCAGATCAGCGGCGGCCGCGTCATGGCCGGGATGCGCTTCCTGGGCCAGTGGCAGGAGCGCGTGCTCGCGATCATCGAGGAGGCGCGCGAGCGCGCCGTCATCCTCTACGTCGACGACCTCGTCGAGCTCATCGAGGCGTCGGGCAACGAGCGCGACACCCAGGGCATCGCCGGGATGCTGCTCCCGCACGTGGTCAGCGGCGACATCGCCATGATCGCGGAGCTGCGCCCCGAGCAGGTCGGCCTCGTCGCGCAGCGCCACCCCTCGCTCATACGCGCGCTGCGGCGCGTGGACGTCGCGCCGATGTCACGCCCCGAGGTCGACGCCCTCCTCACGCGCCTCTCACAGCAGAGCGCGCGCGACGGCGGCGCCCACCTGAGCCCCGAGGCGCGCGAGCGCATCCTAGAGCTCTCCGCCCGCTTCATGGGCCGCCGCGCCTGGCCTGGCCCCGCCGTCGAGCTCGCCGAGCGCGCGCTCACGACGAGCCGTGAGCCCATCGAGGTCGGCCCCGACGCGATCGTGCGCGCCATGCGCGCGCAGTCGGGCATGCCCGTCGAGCTCATCGACCCGCGCGCGCCCTTCGACGCCGACGAGGTCCGAGACTTCTTCGCCACCCGCATCTTCGGCCAGCCCGACGCCGTCGACGCGATGGTCGAGCTCGTCACCGTCCTGCGCGCCGGCCTCAACGCGCCCGGCCGCCCGATGGGCAGCCTGCTCTTCCTCGGGCCGACCGGCGTCGGCAAGACCCAGACCGCGCTCACGCTCGCGCGCTACCTGTTCGGCAACGAGGACCGCCTCGTGCGCCTCGACATGTCCGAGTACCAGGACGCGTGGAGCGCGGCCCGGCTCGTGGGCCGCTGGGGTGGTGAGCCCGGGGACCTCGTCCAGAAGCTCTCCGAGCAGCCCTTCCGCGTGGTCCTACTCGACGAGATCGAGAAGGGGCACCCGTCCGTCTTCGACATGCTCCTCCAGGTCCTTGGCGAGGGCCGCCTCACGGGCGCCAACGGCCAGACCGTCCAGGCCACGCACGCCGTCTTCGTGATGACCTCGAACCCTGTCTCTTAT
>CAJXPN010001223.1 GCA_913058025.1 uncultured Myxococcales bacterium
GCTCTGGATCACCGCGCGCTCTCCGTCACGGTCCACGCGGCACTGGTACTGCGGCGCCCAGCGCGCGCCCGGCACGTAGTACTCGAGCTCGTAGGTCACCTCGGCGCCCTCGGCGAGCTCGCCGCGAAGCGTCATGGCCACCGACTTCGAGACCTCGTCGGCGCGCGCCTTGCCCGCCTGTGAGACCCGTCGGAGGCGGTCGACGAGCTCTCGAATGCGCTCGTCTCGCTCGATCATGCGCCCCGTGATCTCCTCGGTCTCGTCGAAGCGTCGCTCGAGCTCTCCGTTCTTGAACTCGTCGAGCGCGATGCGCGCCTCGAGCGGCGCGGCGGGGGGCGGGCGGCCCGGCTCCCCGTTCGGGCGCTTCGGCGTGTGGATCGACTCCAACAGCGCCCCCTCGGCCTCCAGCAGCTCCTGGCGCCGCGCGTCGCGCGTCTGCTCGCGTCGCAGCTCCTCGAGCTCTCGCTCGGCCGCGTCCACCTGCGCGTCCTCTCGCCTCTTTGCGTGCAGCCCGACCCGCAGGTTCACCGGGACCGGCGCCCCGGGTGAGCCGATCGCGCGCACGCGCACCGTCGAATCATCCAGTGACAACGGCAACCCGGGGACCTCGAACTCGCGCTCGTCCCCCGAGACCACGAAGCGACGTCTGACCGTCGCGCCCACACGGTACACGCGCACCGCCTCGATACGAGACTCACATACCCTCATCTACACCTCCGCTGTTGTTGCGTCCGCATACCTTATCCGACTGAAATCCTTCGCGCGAGCAGCGCGCGCGAGGCGCAAGGCATCAGGCCCGTCAACAGCCTCTTGACGCACTGCGTTAATTGATGTCAGTACTACCTTCCGTGCGGCCCGCCTCACCGTCGATGGCATCTGTCAGCGGGGTCCAGGGGTGCACGCAAAAACATACCAAGCCAACTCCTTTCGAAGGTTCTCGTCATGCCCGTTCTCGCTGAATACATCTGGATCGATGGCACCGCCCCGAGCGCTGCGCTCCGCTCCAAGACGAAGGTCCTCCACAGCCTCGAGCCCTCGCTCGACGACGAGCTCCCCTCACCCAGCGCGTTCCCAGAGTGGGGCGCCGACGGCTCCTCGACCAACCAGGCCGAGGGCGCCGACTCCGACATCGGCCTCATCCCCGCGCGCGTCTGCCGCGACCCGTTCCGTCCGGGCAACTACCTCGTCCTCTGCGAGGTCACCGACGCCCTCGGTGAGTCCCACCCGACCAACGCCCGCGCTCGCCTCCGCAAGGTCCTCGGCGAGGGCGGCGCCGCCCTCGAGGCCCTCTTCGGCTTCGAGCAGGAGTACACGATGGTCCGCCTCGACGGCTCCCCGCTCGGCTTCCCCGAGAACGGCGGCTTCCCCGGACCCCAGGGCCCCTACTACTGCGCCGTCGGCGCAGCCAACATCACCGGCCGCCACCTCTACGAGGAGTTCATCGACGCCGTCCTCGACGCCGACCTCCTCGTCTCCGGCTTCAACTTCGAGGTCATGCCCGGTCAGGCCGAGTACCAGATCGGCGCCGGCGACGCGCTCCTGACCTCCGACCACATCTGGCTCGCGCGTTGGATCCTCGAGCGCGTCGGCGAGGACTACGGCGTGTCGATCTCGCTCGACGCCAAGCCCGCCAAGGGCGACTGGAACGGCGCCGGCATGCACGCCAACTTCTCCACCAAGGAGATGCGCGAGGAGGGCGGCATCAAGGCCATCCACGCCGCGTGTGAGGCCATCGGAGCCAAGATGGAAGAGCACCTCGCCGTCTACGGCCACGACTACGAGTCCCGCCTCACCGGCGCGCACGAGACCGCCTCGTACAAGGAGTTCACCTACGGCGTCTCCGACCGCACCGCCTCGATCCGTATCCCCCGCCAGGTCGCCAACACCGGCCGCGGCTACCTCGAGGACCGTCGCCCCAACGCCAACGCCGATCCCTACAAGATCGCGGCGCGCATGATCACCACCGTCGGCGGGCTCGACTGAGCCTCGCCCACGTGATCCTTCGAGACAGGGCGCCGTCCACGAACGTGGGCGGCGCCCTCGTCGTTCTCGGGCTGTTTTGGGCGCGTTCGTACGGGGCGGGGAGTGTGGTGCGGGGCAGGAACCCCCGC
>CAJXPN010001224.1 GCA_913058025.1 uncultured Myxococcales bacterium
GATCTACACAGAGTAGATCGTCGGCAGCGTCAGATGTGTATAAGAGACAGTTCCCGCGCTCGAGCAGCTCCTCGGAGGCCCTGGGCCAACGCCCGAGGACCTCGTCGAGCGCGCCGGCCTCCAGCGAGGCGTCGCCGAGGCGCTCGAGCGGGCGCGCCGCCGGGGTGTCGCCGAGGTGGGCCGGGAGCATCTTATGGAGCCCCCGACGGAACGAGTACGCCGTCGTGTAGACGCGCTCCGCCGCCCGCAGCGGCAGGATCCCGTTCGCGTCCACCATCTCCACGAGGACGTCGAGATCACGCGCCGCGGCCTCCACCATCCTGGGCACGAAGAAGCACGGCCAATCGTCCGTCACCACGACCGCGGCCTCGGCCGCGAGCGCCGCGAGGAGCCCCTTGCCCGCGCCCTCCTCGGGCTCCACGTACGGGTAGTACGTCGCGGCCGTCTCGGACAGCGCCTCCTCGTGCTCGCCCATGCCGTCGAGCACGAACCTGTGCATCCGATCCGAGGCCCACTGGTACCCGACCCGGAGCGGCTCGAGCACCACGAGGGGGAGCTCGAGCGCCGCCGCGTGTTCGATCGCGCGCTCGAGCGCGAAGTTGTAACGGAGCCGACGGTGCGCGATCATCCAGTAGAGGACGTATTTCCCTTGGGGACTCGTTTTTCTTTTATTACAGGGGGTTATGCGTATGTCTGGGGTGGGCATGCGGAAGCGCTCGTGTTGTGGTCTCGTTGACACCGTTGAGGATGCGCACACGATGATTGCTGGTGCGTTGAGTCGGTGGAGACGATGCGCTAATAATTCATGCGCTAGGGCCGCGCGGTCGGCGCGCCCAGACCCATACATTACGAGACAAGGTTTAGAGTCATGACGGTCGACGAATTCAGGCAGCAGATCAACTCGCTCTCGGCGCGCTACGACGCCCGCTTCGCCAACAAGCCGCGCGCCACGCGCAGCCTCTCCGAGCTCGACGAGATCACCGCCGAGCTCGACGCCCTCATCGAGCAGGGCGAGGCCGACTTCGCCGGCGACGCCGTCCTGGAGAACGCGCGCGAGAACCGCGGCCTCTACGCCACCGAGCGTGACGCGATCATCGCGGCCAAGGAGCAGCCGCACGCCGTCCAGGCCGCCACGCTCGCGACCTGGGCCAACTTCGTCTTCGACGAGTACCGTCGCCACTACGCCGGCAAGTCCCGCGCGACCCGCGACACCGGCCGCATGGAGGAGATGATCGCCGAGCTCGACTGGCTCACCGACGACATGCACGCGCTGCTGGGTCGCCACGATCTCGAGACCGTGCGCCGCGACCTCGAGGCCGTCGAGTCCAACCTCAAGCTCTACGAGGGTGAGCTCGCCAACATCAAGACCGCCCGCACCAGCGGCTCGCGCGACGAGCAGGTCTCCCAGCTCGCCAACGCCGCCAACGAGCAGTTCGCGATCTACAACAAGCAGTTCGCCGGGAAGGGCCGCACCACGCGCCGCCCCGCGCTCCTCGAGCGCATGAACAACAACCTCGACGACATCCTCGACGAGATGCGCACCCTCAACTCCAAGGGCACGCGCAACCCCACGAACACCAAGAACATCACGGTCGTTCAGAACAACATCAAGCTCTACACCGCCGAGGTCGCCGAGGTCCGCAAGGTCCGCGCCGACGCCTCCATCGAAGACCTCGCCGGCATGCTCGGCGGCGCCGCCAACGACGTCATGGCCGAGTACCGCGAGAACTTCGCAGGTAAGGACCGCGCCACCCGCGACATCGACCTCATGTCGTCGCTTTGCGACCAGATGTACGAGATCGCCCTCCAGATGCGCGAGATCAAGGACGAGAACCCCGGCCTCGAGGTCAACGAGCGCAACCTCTCGATCGTTCTCGACAACCTCATCATGTACAACACCGAGTTCACGCGCATCAAGGAGGCCAAGGGCATGTCCTGATCAGGGACTCGTTTTCACTTGAGGCTGATTTTGGCTGGTGGTTGGCGGGTTTGAAGAGGGCTGGGGGTGGAACTGCCATACGGTCCCCCAGCGGCCGCTCGCTCGCGCTGGCTATCGCGGTCCCCTCGCAGGGACCTCAGCTTCACTTGAGGCTGATTTTGGCTGGTGGT
>CAJXPN010001225.1 GCA_913058025.1 uncultured Myxococcales bacterium
GAGATTTCTGCCTGTCTCGTGGGCTCGGAGATGTGTATAAGAGACAGGTCCTGGCCATGTCTTTGAGTCCGAGGTCTGCGGTGCAGGGGGCGCCGTGGAGGGAGGCGCCAGCGAGGAGGAGGGAGGAGCGCGTCAGGTGCGCGAGACCTCGACGAGGACGACGGTGATGTTGTCGGTGCCGCCGTTGTCGTTGGCGAGCTCGATGAGCTCGTTGACGGCGCCCTCGAGGTCGTCGCCGCGCGCCTTGAGGATGCGGTGCATGTCGTCGTCGGTGATCATGCCGTTGAGGCCGTCGGAGCAGAGCAGGAAGATGTCCTTGTCCTGGGCCTCGGCGTGGGAGACGTCGACCTGGACGGTCGCCTTCATCCCGAGCGCGCGCACGATGACGTTCTTGTGGGGGAAGTTCTCGATCTCCTGAGGAGTGAGGTCCTTCATCTTGATGTAGTCGTTGAGCAGCGAGTGGTCCTCGGTGATCTGCTCGAACGACCCCTCGCGGAGGCGGTAGATGCGCGAGTCGCCGACGTGTCCGGTGAAGGCGAGGTTGCCCGCGAAGAACAGCGCGACGATCGTCGTGCCCATGCCCTTCTTGTCCGAGCTCTGCGCGCCCATCTCGTGGATGCGCAGGTTCGACAGCTTGATGCCGGCGGACAGGCGGTTCTCCTCGTAGCGCTTCCCCTTCTCCATCTTGTAGGGCCAGGTGACGTCCTCGTCCTGGCTCGTTTCGCGGAAGAAGTTGGCGACCGTGTCGACGGCCATCTGAGAGGCGACCTCGCCATGGGCGTGACCGCCCATGCCATCGGCGACCATATAGAGGTTCTGCTCGGCGACCACGCAGAGGTTGTCCTCGTTGAGCTGCCGCTTCATCCCCACGTGGGTGTTACCCGCGTACCTGAGCTTGAGTGCCACGATCGAAACCGTCACCGTCGAAGGTTCATGAAGGCCGTCACCACCAGGAGGGCGCGCGGCTCGAGTCTCTTAACCGGATCTACCTACCACAGCGCGCGCGGCGGCGACAACCGGTTGAACAAAGGGTGTTTTGAGTGACTCGAGGTCACTCCTCGTCGACGCGCACGAGCATGACGGTGATGTTGTCGACGCCGCCGGCCTCGTTGGCCGCGGCGACGAGCTCGGTGCACGCGTCGTCGAGGTCGTCGTTGGCGCCGATGAGCTCGAGGATGTGGTCGTTCTCGAGCATGTCTGTGAGGCCGTCGGAGCAGAGCATGAAGACGTCACCGATCTGGACGTCGTGGTCGAAGACGTCGACGTCGACGTTGTCGTGCATGCCGAGCGCGCGGGTGATCACGTTCTTGTAGCGCCCGATGTACTCGCGCATCTCGTCGGTGATCTCCTCGTCGGAGTCCATGTACTGGTTCCACAGCGAGTGGTCGCGCGTGATCTGCTCGAAGACGCCCTCGCGGACGCGGTAGATCCGCGAGTCGCCGACGTGGGCGACGTGGGCGACGGTGCCGGAGACGTGCATCGCCACGATCGTGGTGCCCATCTTGCGCTGGCTCTCCGAGCTCGAGGAGGCCTCGCGGATGCGCAGGTTCGCGAGCTTGATGCCCGCGGACAGGCGGTTGCCCTCGTAGGTGCGCTCGTCGTCGAGCTTGAACGGCCAGGTGATCTCGTCGTCCTGGCTCGTCTCGCGGAAGAAGCCCGCGAGGGTCTCGACCGCGATCTGCGAGGCGACCTCGCCGAACTCATGGCCGCCCATGCCATCGGCGACGATGAATAGACGCTCGTCATCGACCACGCAGAGGTTGTCCTCGTTGTGATCTCGTTTGCGTCCAACATCCGTGCATGCTGCCGACACCACCCTCATCCGAGCCTCTCTACTTGCCGTATCGTATCTGGTGATCGCTTCGGGACACTTGAGCATACCTCGCCCCGCGAAGCACGCAAGAACCTGCGCAGGAGGACAGGTCCTCCGGGTTCGTTGCCAGCGTGCGGGCGCCTGGCGTACACTGATGAAGAACGCGTGGGGTCGACCGAGGTCGCCCAAATAACGCGTATCGACCCAAGTCCACTACGCGAGCAGCACATTGAAGATCCTGTACCTGTCTCTTATACACATCTCCGAGCCCACGAGACAGGCAGAAATCTC
>CAJXPN010001226.1 GCA_913058025.1 uncultured Myxococcales bacterium
TGGGCCCCCCTGCGCTCAGGCGACACATCGCCAGCAGCGCCGTCGCGCGCACGCGCTCGTCCCCATCCAACGCGCGCGCCCTCTCGAGTTCGCCCTGGACCAGGAGCAGCGACTCCTCCCCCACCCCCAGCAGGTGCGCCGCGTTCATCCGGACCTCCGGGTCCTCGTCCGTGAGCAGGCTGGTGAAGATCCCTCGCCCGCTCATGACCGCGTCACGCACGCTCACGCCTCGCGCGACATGAACCTCAGAAGCGCCCTCTCCCGTGGCCAGCGCGGACAGGTAGAAGAGCAGCCACGCCCTCCCCTCCGAGGGGCCACGACTCAACACCTCGAGCAGGAACGGGGCCGCGCACGCGGTCGCCTCGTAGACCTCGCCCTGGTGCCACAGCGTGGCCCAGAGCGAGCGCCCCGCGCGCGTCCGCGCCGCCTCCTCCACGCTCGCGAGCGCCTCCAACAGCGCGGGCACGTCCTCCGCGCTCCCGCGCGCGTGCGACAACCCACCCCACCCCACCGAACCCAACGACTCGAACATCAAACCCTCTCCGACCTGCATCTTCACCCTCGACCTGCCCGCCACGCCCACCGCGCGACACACTGCTTGGATGTTCAGCATAGTGCGCGGCGAGGGTGTTGTCTGATCGCATGAGTGAAGGCGCCGAGGTCGGCTCGGCTTGACATCCGTAACGCAGGGTCGAACCCTTTGAAGCTGGCGGCGAGGCCGCCCGAACACAGGAGCTGATGATGTGGACGGAGCAGGACCCGCTGGCGCCCGCGCGCACCGACGAGGAGCGCGCGGAGCAGCGGAAGAGGAAGCGAAGGTTGACGCTGGCGGGGTTCGCGGCGGTGGGAGCGGTCGCGCTGGGGCTGGCGTTCCTGACGGCGGACATGAGCGATCCGCCGCCGGTGATGGAGGAGCTCGAGATCGAGGTGAACTACATCGACGAGCAGCCTGACGTCAGTCCGGAAAGTCCTCCAGAAGCTCGTCCGAGATGACCACGCGACCGGTCGCGGGCTCGATCGCGCCGACGAACCAGAACGAGCCGGTCCTGGTGAGTTCGCGATCCTCGAGGTCGAGCGAGTTCACGCCGTTGAAGAAGATGCGCGCGCTCGCGAGGCTCGGCCCGAAGCCGTTGTCGGCGTAGTAGTGCACGCCGACGCGGTAGCTCAGCGGGGCGGGGTCGGGGTGGTAGACGGCCTCGGGCCCGACGCCGTCGTCGTCGACCACGAGGATCGCCGGGTCGCCGTCGTCGCCCCAGTCTGCCTGAGGGTTGAACCAGAAGATGTCCCAGGGCTCCCGGTTCCAGGTCGCGCGCGGGTGGAGGTAGTGGAGGTCGACGTCGGCGCCGCGTGAGTCGGAGAGGTCCGAGTCTCCGGCGGTCGACCAGGTCATCTCGGCGTAGATGCCTCGCGGCGGGGTCGCCTCGAGGTAGACGCGCGAGGGCTGGCAGGACGCCTTCCCCGAGGCGTCGGTGACCTCGAGTTCGAAGACGTAGGTGCCGGCGACGTCGAGGTTGAGCCTGGGGGTGGCGGTCTCGCCATTGGGCGTGAGGCGAGCGCTGGAGTTCTTGGGCTTCGAGATGAGCGTCCAGCTCTGGGAGGCGATGTCGCCGCCGTCGCTGAACGAGGCCGTGGAGTCGAGCTGGACGGTGGACAGCGGCTCGACGCCGACCTCGCCCCCGGCGAGGTCGGCGTCGGGCTGGGTGGCGAGCCTGGCGCGCGCGATGGGGACGGCGCAGCCGGCAGCGGGCGCGCACTCGCCCTCGGCGCAGTACTCGGTCGCGGCGCAGGCGACGCCGCAGGCGCCGCAGTGGGCGCGGTCGGTCTGGACGTCGACGCAGGCGCGGTCGCACTCGAGCGGTCGGTCCTCCTCACACACCCGAGGAGCCGTCTCCTGGACGAAGATGCACTGCCCCGTGACGCAGACCTCACCCAGGAAGCAGTCGCCCTCGACGTTGCAGTCGCGGGCCTCGCTCCAGCAGCCGCCGAGGGCGAGCGAAGAGAGGATCACGCCGGCGCAGAGCGCGGGCGAGCGGAGGGTTCGTACAGAGGTCGAGATCTGTCTCTTATACACATCTGACGCTGCCGACGATCTACTCTGTGTAGA
>CAJXPN010001227.1 GCA_913058025.1 uncultured Myxococcales bacterium
CTGCAGCCGCGCTCGAGGGCTCACCCTTCGACTCCGTCGTCGGCCTCGCCCCCGCCGTCAGCGGCTTCGACGGCTCGATGTCACCCGCCTCCGAGGTGCCCACCGCCGTCATCCTCGGTGAGACCGACAAGGTCACGCGCGCCAGCCCCATCGTCGACTACTACGAGTCGCTCACCGCCTCTCCTCGCCAGCTCGTCTCGCTGGCTGGCGGCGGGCACCTCGTCTTCTCCGACATCTGCCTCATCGGAAGGGAGCGCGGCGGCATCGCGCGCATCGCGCGCGAGAACGGGCTGAGCGTCCCCGTCTTCGTGCTCAACCTCGCCCAGGACGGATGCCGCCCGGGTGACCTCGACCCACGCGCCGCGTTCCCCATCATCAACCACATGACCACCGCCCACCTCCGCGCCACGCTCTCCGGCGACTCGGACGCGCTCCCCTCACAGGACCTCGGCGCGTGCTTCGGAGACCTCGTGGACACCCTCGAGCTCGTCGACGGCCCGTCGCCCTGATCGTCACAGAACTGGAGCGCGCACGCGCACGCGTGCTACGCTCATCCTTCACGCGAACAACCCCACCGGAGGGGCGATGGCCACGCACCGGGAGACCCGGACCATCCAGATCAACGAGGACCTCGACCTCGACCCGCTGGAGCTCGCGCGCGAGTTCTACGAGGCCAATGGCTACGCCGTGGACCTCGACGCGATCACGTCGATGGAGCTCCCGCCCGAGCGGCCGATCACGTCCGCCTCAGCGGACGCTGGAGCCACCGAGGAGGCATCGGGAGAGGACGCTCCAGAAGAGGACGCCTCGACGGAAGACGCCTCGGAAGACGCGCCACCGGAAGACGCGCCGAAGCGCGCTCGCTCAGGCAACCTCCAGATGACGCGAGGCAAAGCGGGCGGAGGCTGGTGGACCTCGAACATGACCGAGCTCCACGTGACCGCTCGCCTCACGCTGCGCCACACCGCGCTCATGGTCACCTGTGAGGTCGACACCACCGGGCAACACTTCACCGAGGACGACGTCGCCTTCTGGCGAGGCGAGCTCGACGCCGCCGCCGACTACGTCCGCGGCGAGGACCTCATGCCTCGGGATCTTCGCGACGACGAGAGCATGCGCTCGAGCTCGCGCTCGCGCTCGAGCGTCGCCACGGGCCTCTACGGCATGTTCATCGCCGCGTTCGTCGTCGTCTCGCTCTTCATGGCCTGGCAGTTCTACATCCGCATGGCCGTGGCCCGCTGAATCTCACACTACAGGGGGACACCGTGCGCCACGCACTCCACCTCACGATCAAGGGCCCCTCGCTGGGCGCGCCCGTCATCGCCTCGGTCACCGCGGAGGCCGCCTCTCTGGGCGCCGACCCCGAGTGCGAGGTCCACCTGCCGCTGCCTTCGATCGCCGCGCGACAGCTCACGTTCATACGCGTGGGCGCCGACTACGCCGTGCGCGCCGAGCTCGACGGCGCGCACCTCGACGGGCGCCCGCTGCGACCCGGCGCGCCAATCATCCTGAGCTCGGGCATGACCGTCGAGGTCCCGGGCGCCTCCATCGGGTGCAGGCTCTCGGCGCCCGATACCCAGGGCGACGACCGCTTCACCATCGCCGACTCCTCGACCGCGATCCTCGAGATGGCGCTCGTGGGCGAGCGCACCGGGGACCTCGAGATCGCCACGCTCGGCGTGACCGCCGGGCTCGCGCGAGGGGTCGCGCTGCGTCTGGGCGAGGACCGCTCGACCTGGCGCGTCGGCGGCATCCAGGCCGACCTCACCCTCGCGCCCAACCTCTCCGATGACGCCCTCACGCTCACGCGGCGCCCCGACGAGCGCATCACCGTGACCCCTGGCGACTCCGTCCACGTCACGCTCAACGCCCAGTCGCTCACCGCCACCAGGATCCTGAGGTCGGGCGACACCCTCTCGCTGGCGGGCAACGCGCTGCTCTTCGAGGACCCCCTGGAGGGCGTCCTCGACGCGCTCGGCCTCGGCACACACGACACCCCCGACCTCGACGCCCCACCGCCGGGCACAACCTCACCAGACGCCCCCTCACCTGGCCCCGCGGCGCCCGAGCCCGACGGCGCGCCCGCCCTCGCCGCCGCGCCCG
>CAJXPN010001228.1 GCA_913058025.1 uncultured Myxococcales bacterium
TCAACTCTCCGGAGCCAGGGTGGGCAGGGATCGGGACCTGTCCGCTTCGTTCGAGCCCGCCGGCCTCGATGGCGCGCAGGATGCCTTCATTGGAGAAGGGGCTGTGGCGTGTGCGCGGGATGTTCCTGGTCACGGAGTCGGTGACGGACTTTTGCGCGCTCTCGAGCTCGTCGAGCGTGCCGCTGATGCTCTCGATGGAGTGGATCTCTTCGAGGGCCGACGGCTCGTTTGCCGGTCTGGATCCGAGGTAGAACCATAGCCCGGCGGCGAGCGCGGCGCCGCAGAGGACGACGACGATGACGAGCGGCCCGAGGTCGGGTCCGCTGTGACGGCGCGAGACGGGGACCTGCCGGATGGGCGCGGCCGATCGCGCGCTGTCGGCGCGCGGTACGGAGCGGCTCGAGGAGATGCTGTCCTGGTCGTCGGCGGGTGAGGGCGCGGCGGCGACCTCGAGCTCGGCGTCGGAGAAGTCGAGCTTGGCGGGCGTCCTGTCGGGTGAGCGCGACGCGCCGCGTGTGCCCTTGGCGCGCGGGGTCTCGGGGGACGTGGGGCGTTGTTCGGGGGTCGCGGAGGTGTTCGATAGCTCGGCGAGCCACTCCGCCGATCCGCCTTCGACGTTGGGGTCGATGGACTGTTTGCTGCGGGCCAACCCGATGCTGCTCTCCTCGAGCCCGAGCCCGCCCCCGAGGTCTTGCTCGCGCGTGGTCTCGCTGGAGATGTTGGCGTCGGCGGTGGGGTCTACGGCGATCGCGGCCCCGGGGAAGCGGAGCCCGTCGGCTCCCTTCGAGTCGAAGGAGCCCGGGCGCATGGTGTCGCCGCGTTTGAAGCCCGAGGTCTGCCAGGAGTCGATGGCCTGGAGCATCTCGGTGCATGAGGTGAAGCGGTCGTCGGGGTGCCTGGAGATGGCGCGATCGACGATGAGCTTGAGCCCTGCTGGTGCGTTGAGGTTGGGGGGGAGCTCGAGCATCTCGCCTTCGAGGTGCACGGTCACGCATTCACCCCAGACGGAGCTCTTGAGCATGGACTCGCCTACGAGGCACTCCCAGAGCAGCGCGCCGACGCCGTAGATGTCGGTGGCGGGGGTGACCCGCTGCGCGAGGAGCTGCTCGGGGGATGCGTAGCGCGGGGTTCCGACGAAGCGGTCCTCTTCGGTGACGTTGTCGTCGCGGACGTGCGAGCGGTCCATGAGCTTGGCGATGCCGAAGTCGAGGACCTTGACGCGCTCCTCACCCTTGAAGTCGTGGGTGAGCATGATGTTGGCGGGCTTGAGGTCGCGGTGGAGGATCCCGACGTGGTGGGCCTCCTCGAGGCTGCCGAGGATCTCGACGGCCACGCGCGCGGCGCGCGCGGGCGCCATGGAGCCGTACTCCTTGAGCTCCTGGTGGAGCGAGCGGCCCTCGACGAACTCCATGACGATGTAATGGAGGCCGTGCTCGATACCGTAGTCGTAGACGGTGATCGTGCTTGGATGAGAGAGCTTGCTGATCACGCGGGCTTCGCGCTCGAAGCGTTGCGTCCAGGTCGCGTCCTCGTCGACGTGGTGACCGGTGCGCGGATCGAGCACCTTGACCGCGATCTTGCGGTTCATCGCGAGGTGCTCGCCGCGAAACACCGCGCTGAAGCCACCGCGACCGACGAGCCGGTCGAGTCGGTACTTCCCCGCGATGATGCTCCCTTCAAGTTCGTCGAGCGCCGTCATGCCTCATCGCCTCAAACCGACACGTGTTGGCGCGATCGCGCCGAGGGTGATGTGTGGGGTGTTCCTGAGGGAACTCTAACACAGCGTGAGTGGTCTGGCGAAGCGACGACCCCCTTCGAAACGAGAGAGGGCGTGGCTTCTTCCCATGGAAGAAGCCACGCCCTCATTCGTCGAGCGAGAGAGGCCGAGTCAGCCGTCGATCTTGATGGCCAGGATGAGGATGCCGCTTCCGTACCGCATGCCCGCCTGGAAGAAGTAGGAGCCCTTGGAGAGTCGCAGCGTGGTGTTCATGCTGCCGACGATCTCGAGGCCGATCCGGGCGAGGTTGTTGGCCTCACCGTGGAACGTGAGCTTGGCCTCCTTGCCGTTCCTGTCTCTTATACACATCTCCGAGCCCACGAG
>CAJXPN010001229.1 GCA_913058025.1 uncultured Myxococcales bacterium
ACGAGATTTCTGCCTGTCTCGTGGGCTCGGAGATGTGTATAAGAGACAGGATGAGCCCGGTGTTGCTGCTCTTGGGCTGCTCGTAGTCTTCGACCGGCGCGTCGAAGCGCGCCAGCGGCGCGGCGTACGAGGGGGACGCGTCCGCGACGGGGACCTGGACAGCGGGCAGCTCGGCCATGACGGTCGCGCCGTCGTCCTCGCCGACATCGGGTCCCATGAGCTCGATGGCTTCGGCTGCGATGGTCGCCGCGAACGCGTCGTCCCCCGCGTCCACACCGACGGTCACCCGCTCGCCCTCGCGGGCTCCAGTGTTCTGCGCGCCGACGCCGCTCACTGCGGAGATGTTCGAGTCCGACTGCAGCATGAACTGGCCGGAGTTCTCTCCGACGAGCGGCAACGGGGAGAGCTCCGCCATCGTGAGCGCCTCGATGGCCTCGAGCATCTCGGCGCACGTCTGGTAGCGGTGCTCGGCTTTCTTCTGCAGCGACTTGACCGCGATCTGGCCCAACGGTGTCGACGCGATCTGCTCGTCGAAGGGCAACATCTCGTCGCCGATCTGGAGCTGGAGGATGTCCCAGCGCTGCACGCCCGAGAAGAGCGAGCTCCCCGTGAGCATGTGCGCCATGATCAGGCCGAGCGCGTAGATGTCGGTGAACGGTCCGAGCGGCAGGCCCGTGATCTGCTCGGGCGCCATGTAGTGCAGGGTGCCCACGAGCATGCCAGCCGACGTCAACTGCTCGTCGTCGTCCTCCTGCTGGTCCATCAACTTCGCGATGCCGAAGTCGAGGACCTTCACGAAGTCGGTCTCGCCGTGCATGTCCGCGAGCACGATGTTCGCGGGCTTGAGGTCGCGGTGCACGATGCCGATGCTGTGCGCCTCGGACAGGCTCTTCAGGATCTGCTTGACGATGTGCGCCACGCGGCGCGGCGACGAGGGCCCCTCGGTCTTGATGAGGTCCTTGAGCGTGAGCCCGCGCAGGTACTCCATCGTGTAGTAGAGGAGGCCGTCTTCGTTGTCCCTGAAGTCGAAGATTCGCACCGTGTTGGGGTGCGAGAGGTTCCGGATCGCCATGACCTCGCGCCTGAAGCGCTCGGCCATCTCACCAGGCTTGGCGCCCATGGTCGTGGTCAGCAGCTTGAGCGCCACCTCACGATCCATGGGGAGGTGCGTCGCGAGGTATACCGCGCCGAAACCACCCTCCCCGATCTTGTCTTCAATCCGGTACATCTCATCGACGATGTCACCGGGCTCTGGCAGATTGGACATCCCGAAGCTCGCTTGTTTGCCGACGCACACGTTCTTGTTTGCGTCAGACCTTCCGAGTACAGTAACGACGCTCTAGCTCTCTTTGGTGAGAAGCTTTTCTCCCACCACCACCTTCATAACACCAATGGAGACGCAAGTGTATTCACACCGCGCATCTCATACCATCTTAGCTCTTACCTGTGTCTCGTTCGTGACCTCTCCCGAGCTGGCCGTCGCACAGGACGCCGCCGAGGCGGACGCCCAGCGCTTCCAGGAACTCGTGCAGCGCGCCCGCGACGCCTACGGCGCCGAAGACTACGACAACGCCGTCCTCTTGCTCCAGCAGGCCCACGGGCTCAAGCCCGACGCGCGCCTCCTCATCAACATCGCAAAGACCTTCGAGGCCGCTGGCGACTGCGTCCGCGCCATCGCTTACTACAAGGCGTTCCTACGCTCCGGTGAGACCGACCCCGACCTGCTGACGATCGCAGGGAAGGGCGCCTCCGAGCTCGAGTGCGACGACTACGACCCCATGCTCTCCGGTCGCCTCCGCGTGACCTCGGTCCCCTCTGGCGCCGAGGTCTTCCTGGACGGCTCGCCGCTCGGGCGCACCCCCATCGAGACCGTCGCGCTGAGCACGGGCGACCGCAAGCTCACCGTCAGCATGGACGGCTACGCCGACACCGAGAAGAACATCGCGCTCCGTGGTGAGCGCGACGAGGTCGTCGACGTCACGCTCGAGCTCCCCGAGGAGAAGCCTCCGATCGAGCCCGAGGATCCCCTCGATGGTCCCCTCATCACTCCGGAGGCTGTCTCTTATACACATCTCCGAGCCCACGAGACAGGCAGA
>CAJXPN010001230.1 GCA_913058025.1 uncultured Myxococcales bacterium
TACGAGATTTCTGCCTGTCTCGTGGGCTCGGAGATGTGTATAAGAGACAGCATGGCGCCCATCTTCGTGCCGATGCTGATGATCAGCGGGCTCTCGCCCGAGCTCGTTCAGGCGGGTTACCGCGTGGGCGACTCGGTCACCAACGTCATCAGCCCGCTGATGCCCTACCTGCCCATCATCATCGTGTTCGCGCAGAAGTACGACAGGCGCGCAGGGCTCGGGACGATCATCTCGGCGATGGTGCCCTACTCGATCGCGTTCGCGATCGGATGGACGATCCTGCTCATCATCTGGCTCTACGCGGGCATCCCGCTGGGACCGGGCGTCGAGGCGTTCTACACCAAGCCATGACCCGATCGCGCGACGCGTGAACCTAAGAGGCGCCGCGCGGCGTCCAATGTGAGGCCGGCCCCGCTGATCGTGGGTCGGCCTCTTTTCGTGAGTATGGAGGAGCCGAGATGCCGAGACCGAAGGTTGTGATCGTGGGCGCTGGCCCTGGCGGACTGAGCGCAGCGCTGACCTTGTGCCAGGACTTCGACGTGACCGTCGTGGAGAAGAACGACTGGCCAGGCGGCCGGATGGGTCGCGTCGAGCGTGAGGGCTACGCGTTCGACACGGGCCCCTCGATCCTCCAGTACCCGGCGGCGCTCGACTCGGTGTTCGCGGCGGCGGGACTGGAGCGCGAGGACTACGTCGACCTGCTCGAGGTCGAGCCGTACACGTACCTGAAGTTCTGGGACGACTCCGAGCTGTACTGCTACTCGCAGCTCGACAAGATGCGCGAGTCGGTCGAGCGCCTGTCACCGGGGTTGGGCGTGAGGTTCGAGCGCTGGGCGACCGAGCACGCCGCCAAGTTCGACGTCGCCTACGACGCCTTCATCGCCTCGCCGGGCAGCTCCGTGCTGCGCTACCTCAACCCGGTCAAGACGCTCCCGGCGGCCAAGTACAAGCCCTGGGAGACGCTCTACAAATGCCTGATGGGCTACTTCGACGACGAGCGGATGACCTACGCGTTCAGCTACCCCTCGAAGTACCTCGGGCTGCACCCGACGAACTGCTCGTCGGTGTTCTCGGTGATCTCGTACCTGGAGTACGGGTTCGGCGTGTGGCACCCGCGCGGCGGGTTCCGCGCGTTGGCGGACGGGATGAAGCGCGCCGCCGAGGACAAGGGCGTGACGTTCATGATGGGGACCGAGGTCGCCGAGATCGTCACAAGGGGCGCGGGCGATGGTAGGCCGACGGCCGAGGGCGTCCGCCTGCGCGACGGCACCACGGTCTGGGCGAACCACGTCGTGGCCAACGCCGACTTCGCCTACGCCAACCAGGAGCTCATCGACCCCAGGGCCCGCTCCAAGTACACCGACGCGAAGCTCCACCGGATGAAGTACTCGTGCTCGACGTACATGCTCTACCTGGGCCTGGACACGAAGTACGACCTGCCGCACCACTCGATCTACCTCTCCGAGCACACCCGCAACACCGACCCGGCCTCGCTCGAGGACGCCTACATCGACACGCTCGATCCGCCCATCTACGCGTGCAACCCGTGCGCGACGGAGGGGTCGAGCGCGCCCGAGGGCCACTCCACGCTCTACGTGCTCGTGCCCTGCCCGAACACGTTCCACGCGGTGGACTGGGAGAAGGAGCAGCCCAGGCTGCGGGCCGCGGCGATGCGTCAGCTCGTCAAGCTCGGCTTCGACGACCTCGAGGAGCACATCACCTTCGAGCGCGCGTTCAACGCGCAGACCTGGCAGAACGAGTTCAACGTGTTCAAGGGCGCGGTGTTCAACCTCGCGCACACGCTGACCCAGATCGGGCCGCTGCGCCCGCACTGTGAGAGCGAGGACGTCGACGGTTTGTACTGGGTCGGCGGCGGGACGCACCCCGGGAGCGGGCTGGTGACGATCTTCGAGTCGTCCAAGATCGCGGCGAAGGCCGTGCGCGCCAGGGGCTGATCGCCGCGGACGACCGGGGGCATGCGACCGCCACCCTCGGCGGAGGTGTCGGCGGAGAGAGCCTTCGCCACGTCTGCGAAGGCCTCGCCTCGGGCCAGGCGTGCCTGCACCTCGTCGCAGGCGGCCTGTTCCTTGACGG
>CAJXPN010001231.1 GCA_913058025.1 uncultured Myxococcales bacterium
GACAGGTGGAGAGGTCCCCGTTGGCAGTGAGCGCGCGGAGCTCGCCCGCGCAGCACTGGCGCGCGGCGTGGTCGGGCGAGGAGAGCGCGCAGTGCGCCAGCTTGAGCGGGACGTTCGCGCCGGGCACGCGGTCCATGACCGCCAGGTTCGCCGCGCGCTCACAGGTCTGCTCGGGGGAGGACCCCACCTCGACCTCGATCAGGTCGCGCTCCCAGCGGTTGGTGAGCGCGCGCGCGATGCCCGAGGCGTGCGGCGAGCTCCCGTCGATGGAGGCGATGAAGCAGGCGCTCTCGGCGTCGCGGTCGAACTGCATGCGCGCGGCGTTCGAGACCTGGGCGCGGGGGCGATCCTCGGGCGAGCTGCCCTCGCAGCATCGCTGCGCGACCTCGTTCTCGGGGTCCTCGGCGCAGCGAACCAGCGCGCCCTCGTCGCCCCAGGCGTGGAGCGTCAGCGCGGTCTGCGCGCGCGCGCTCCCCGAGAACCACAGCGAGCAGGCCGCGGCGCCCAGGATCCCCGGGATGAGCAGCGCGCGCGCGCTCGCGAACATCCTCGCCCGGATCGGCGCGCTCTCGGCGTTCGCGGTCGTGTCGTTCGCCGGATCGAACCCCACGCTGAGCAATAGAGTGATGATGAGCGTGGGGATGAAGAAGCCGAACACGAAGCCCAGCAGCGGGACGTACGTGGCGAGCCAGAGCTGGCTCGAGACGCCGAGCGTGGCGAGCGCGCCCACGGCGCACATCGCCGCGAGCCCGACGCGCAGCTTGCGTGAGGAGCCAGGAGTCGCGGCGGGTTCGGCTTCTTGGCTCATCGTGTCCGTCTGGTGGGCGGTGGCTTCAGGGCGTCGCGCGTAGGTCATGGTAGAGGTTGGCGATGTCGCCCGCAACGGGGCCGAGGTAGGCGAGGTGATGTGACGCGGACACGGCGCTCTGATCCAGGCGTCTAATTGGGCGCGCGGGTCGGGTGTGGTAGCCTTCAGTTCGAGAGCGGACGAACCCGGCGCACACACGAAGACCGAGAGGACTCGATGGAGATGGTCGGCCCCTACGAGCTGATCACGAAGCTCGCTGTGGGAGGGATGGCGGAGGTGTTTCTGGCGCGCGAGCGAGGGCTCGCGGGGTTGGAGAGGCTCGTCGTCATCAAGAGGATCCTCCCTCACCTGGCCGACGACCCCTCCTTCGTGGACATGTTCCAGCGCGAGGCGCGCATCATCGCGCAGGTCTCACACCCCAACGTGGTCCAGATCTACGGCCTGGGTGAAGAGGACGGGCGCTACCACATCGCGCTCGAGTACATCCACGGGACGACCGTGCGTGAGCTCCAGATCCTGGCGACGAAGGCCTCGGAGGCGCTCCCGGTGGGCGTCGCGATCGGCATCGCGACGCAGGCGTGCCGCGGCCTGCACGCCGCCCACGAGCTCAAGGGGTTCGACGGCCGTCCGCTCGGGCTCGTCCACCGCGACGTCACCCCGCACAACCTCATGTGCACGATGAGCGGTGACGTGAAGCTGCTCGACTTCGGCGTCGCCAAGGCGACCAACGCGGGCAGCGAGGAGACCTTCTCGGGCGACCTCAAGGGCAAGTTCAGCTACATGTCTCCCGAGCAGACGCTCCAGCAGCACCTCGACCGGCGCAGCGACATCTTCGCCATGGGCATCATCACCTGGGAGATGCTCACCGGCCGGCGGCTCTTCAAGCGCAAGTCGAACCTCGAGATCATGCAGGCGATCACCAACGGCGACGTGCCGCCGCCGAGCAGGTACTCCGGCGGGATCGACCAGGAGCTCGACGACATCGTGGCGCGCTCGCTTGCGATCGAGCGCGGCGACCGCTTCGGCACATCGCGCGAGCTGCTCGACGCGCTGCGGACCTACGCCTCCACGCGCGACCTCCAGGTCGACGCCACGACCGTCTCCACCTTCGTCTCCAGGATCGCCGGCGAGACGCTCCAGTCGAGGCGAGACAAGCTCGAGCAGGCGCTCGAGCGCGTGACCCAGGGCCGCCAGGGTCCGGGCGGTGAGACGACGGGCTCGGGGCTCACGCACCCTGTCTCTTATACACATCTGACGCTGCCGACGATCTACTCTGTGTAGAT
>CAJXPN010001232.1 GCA_913058025.1 uncultured Myxococcales bacterium
CGGCAGCGTCAGATGTGTATAAGAGACAGGTCTTCATGGTGGGCTCCGTTAAGCTTAAATCGTGTGTGTGTTTTGGGGGGTCGACTTTGCTCTTTTGTTTTGAGCTTTCGTCGTCGTCTTCACACTGGACATCAACGGAGATCCAAGGCGCGGCGATCTAAATTTTCTGGAATTATTTTCGTCGGAGGCCGCCATTCACGCTCGCGGTTTGTGGGCTGGTCTGTCTCATCTGCTTGTTTTCGTTGCGCTTTTGCCTCTTGTGGTGCGCGCCGTCGAATTCGTGGCGTGGTCTTGTTGGTGTGGCGCGGCCGGGGAGGACGAGCCCGCGGTGTGGCCCCGAACGAAGAGAGGGGGAGCGGACCCTGATGGGCCCGCTCCCCCTCACGAGGTGGCGTCACGCGTGGGCGTGGGTCACTTGGCGGAGTCTGCCTTGACCTCGAGGATCTTCTGGCCCTGGGCCATGAGGGAGGTGGGGGTGGCCTTGCCGCCCTTCATGTCGTCGACGGAGGCTCTGAGGATGGCGGCGATGCTCTTGTCGGAGCCGCCGAACTGGGCGTCCTTGACGAGCAGGAGGATGAGTGACTCACCGATCTGGTGCGTGGAGTCGGTGAGGGAGTCGGTCGCGGCGGAGAGGATGGAGTAGCCGATCCAGAGCCCGACGAGCAGGTAGCCATGTCGGCGCTGTATGGCGGGGTCGTCGCTGGAGACCATGCCGAGCGTGGCCGAGGCGAGCATGTTGGAGTAGGCGTCGACGTCGAACTTGCCGGCCTTGGAGGCGGTGAGGAAGGCGCGCGTGGCGGCGCCGACCTTGGGGCTGAACATCGCGTCCATCGTCGGCGCGAGCGCCTCGAAGCTCGAGATGGTGGACGCGAAGGTCTCGGCGGACTGGAGCTGCATCAGGGGCAGGGTGCCTAGGCCGAAGCCCATGGTCAGCGCGTTGGTGTCGAGCTCGGTGGAGGAGCCGGCGAAGTCGAGGCCGTCGTCCTCGGCGGCCGCGGGCGCGCTGATCTCGAAGCTCACGCCGTTGAAGATGGCGGAGACGGCGGGGTCGGGGCCGTCGGCGCTCGAGAGCGTGGCGAACATGACCTCGGCCTCACGGCGAGTGGCCGTGGTGGTGAAGGCGATTGGCTGGACTGCGACGGTCTCGAGGTCGCCCAGGTCGACGTCGCCGAGCTCCCCGAGGGAGCCGGCCCCGTCGTTGAAGCCCGACAGGTTGGTGTCCTGCGCGGCGGCCGGGGAGGCGAAGAGGAGGGCCGCGAGCAGGGCGGCGGAGGTGAGCTTGTTCATATCGTATACTCCTTACAGCGCCCGCGGTGAGCGGGCGCGTGTGTCACTTGTTGACCTGCTTGCCCCAGTCGATCTGTCCGATGACGAAGTCGACGCACGTGGGCTGGGGGGCAGCGGGGTGTCCGCCGAGGACGAGCACGTACTGCGCCGGGATGGGCGCGGTGAAGGCGCGCAGGGCGGTCTCCTTGAGCAGGCCCTTCTCGATGACCTGGGAGTTGTTGTTCGCCGAGACGGCGAGCCCATAGATCACGGGGAGGTTCTTGGGGACGATACCGAGCAGGAAGTCGGTGCCGTTGGAGTAGTTCATCGGGACCTGGATGGACTTGCCGGGCTCGAGGCAGATCGAGCGCTTGACCTCGTTGATGAGGCTGACGTCCTTGGTCAACTGGAACGCCTCGTTGAGCTTCTTGCCGGGCGCGCCGCCGCGCTTGCCCAGCCACTCGGAGACGTACCAGGAGGGGATGGCGATGGAGAACTTGAGCTGGGCGTTGCCCGCGTGGTTGATGCCCACGAGCGAGTCCGTGCCCTTCTTGAAGAGCGGGCCGCCCGAGGAGCCGCCGGCGATCTGGCCGTCGTGCATCACGCGCTCCCCGTAGGGGAAGCTGACGACGTTGACGACGCGGCCCTCGTAGAGCGAGAGGCCGAGGCCGCCGGTGTTGCCCACGGCGAAGATCTCGGTGCCGCGCAGATCTCTGGGGTCGTCACCGCGGGGGAGCAGCTTGGCCGGGGTGATGTCGCCGGCGACGTACTCCGACCTGTCTCTTATACACATCTCCGAGCCCACGAGACAGGCAGAAATCT
>CAJXPN010001233.1 GCA_913058025.1 uncultured Myxococcales bacterium
TGTCTCGTGGGCTCGGAGATGTGTATAAGAGACAGCTACATCGTCATGGAGCTTCTGGACGGCGAGAGCCTCGGGGAGAGGATCGAGGAGGGCATCGACCTGACGCTCGAGCACGTGCTCGAGATGACGGATCAGCTCCTGAGCGCGCTGTCTTCGGCGCACGACGCGCAGGTGGTGCACAGGGACCTCAAGCCCGACAACATCTTCCTGCTCGACGTCCCGGGCGGAGACGTCTTCGCCAAGATCCTGGACTTCGGCATCGCCAAGGCGATGGAGTCGGGGGACGCGATGACGCAGACGGGCCAGGTGTTCGGGACGCCCGCGTACATGAGCCCGGAGCAGTGCAGAGGGGACACGGCGCTGGACGCGAGGAGCGACCTGTACTCGCTCGGCTGCATCATCTACGAGCTGCTCTCGGGGTCGACGCCGTTCCAGGACGACAGCCTCATCAAGATGATGTTCAGGCACGTGGGCGAGCCCGTACCAGTGCTGGTTCCGCGCTCGCCGCGGGTCCAGGAGGGGATCTACGACGAGCTCATGACGTTCATCATGAGGCTGCTGGCGAAGGCGCCCGCTGAGCGGTTCTCGGACGCGATGGAGGCGCGCTCGGCGCTCCTCGAGGTGCGCGGCGCGCTCCAGGAGAGCGCGCTGGTGCTCCCCGCGTGGCGGCAAGCCAACGAGGGCGAGCGCGAGGCCGAGACGATGAAGCTCTCGTTCAGCCCGACGCTGGCGCCCGGCGACGTCGGAGCGCACGACGCCGAGACGCTCCCGGACCCTCCGATTCCGCTCGCCGAGCCCACGCGCAGGGCGTCGGCGGGCAAGGTCTTCATGATCGCCGCGGGCATGCTCGTAGGGCTCGTCATCACCGCGGCGGTCGTGTTCACTGCGGCGCTGTCGCCTGGCGAGCCACTCGAAGGGACAGTCGAAGTGGTCGCGGAGCAGGAGCCGACGTCCGTCGAGCCCGACGACGCGGGCGCGCCCCCGGAGCCTGCTGCGTTGGTGGTGGCGCCGCCTCGGACCGCGCCGCCCGAGGTCGCCGTGGCGATCTTCGCGTCGGGCGCCCAGGTGCGCGACGCGCTCGATGAGGCGAACGCGGTGGCGGAGAAGGCGTCGAAGAAGAAGGCGTCGAAGAAGAAGCCCAGAGACGCGAACATCTTCAAGGCGCGCACGAGCAAGAGCATCAACGCCAAGATCAAGGCGTTCACCAAGCGTCACGCGAGGGCGTGCGTGCTCAAGAACTTCCACCTCCGCCCCGACGCGTTCTGGCCCGAGGGCAAGGACCGCGCGAAGCTCCGCATCGTCTATGGGTTGGACCAGAGCGGGGAGGTCGTCGAGGCCTCGATCACGCGTGAGGGGAGTGACTTCTGGGACGCCTCGGTGAACCGCTGCATCGAGGAGGAGCTCAGGAAGGTGAAGTTCCTGAAGTCGTCGAAGCTCATGATGACGACCGAACGCTTCGCGGCGAAGTTCACGTTCACCAACATCGACTGACGCGGCGCGTTCAGCGGGAGATGGCCGACTTCGCAGCCTCGCTCAGCGCGGTGTCCCGGGACTTCGACGCGCGCTCGAGCGTGGCGCTCGATCCCTCGTCGGGCCACCCGCTGGCGAGCGCGTGGAGGGCGTCGACCTTCACGGAGCTCTCGACGTGGGCGTCGTCGAGCGCGCTCTCGAGGAGCGCGCGGACGGGGGCGCACGAGTCGTCCGTCAGGCCCGCGCCTCCCCTTGCGCAGGGCCCAGACGTCAGCGCGCTGGCGAACCCGGCCGAGAACGTGCGCAGCTCGAGGCGTTCATTCGCGGCCTCGAGCGCGTACGTCCTCGACGCGCCGCCGCAGCGCCAGAGCATGGACACCCACCAACGCGCGAGGTGCGGATCGCCCGCCTCGAGCTGGTTCCGGGCCTGAGCGCACATGCGAGGCACGACCTCTCGCGGCCACTCCTCGAGCTCGAGCGGCGCCCGGGCGGCGCCCGAGCGGACGACGCCCGACTCCTTCCGTGAGTCCCACACGTCGATCAACGCCTCCAGGGCCTCCTCGCTGTCTCTTATACACATCTCCGAGCCCACGAGACAGGCAGAAATCTCGTA
>CAJXPN010001234.1 GCA_913058025.1 uncultured Myxococcales bacterium
GTGGGGCTCGGCGCTGGCGACTCTGTCCTCGCGGCGACCCGAGCCGGCGCGCTCTGGCGCGCGCCGAACCCGCGCGCAGCCACCGCGCGCTCCTCCTACGTTCGCGTGGCCGGCGTCGAGGGCGCGGGCGCATGGGACGCGTCCCCGTCGCACATCCTCGCGATGACCCCGACCGAGCTCCACGTCTCGACCGACGACGGCGCCTCGTTCTCATCGGTCACCGTGATGGAGGGGGCGTGGATGCGGTCCGCGCTGGCGCGCCCCGACGGCGTGCTCGTCGCCATCGTCGAGGCGGGCGCTGGGCGGCGGACGCTCTTCTCCCGAGACGACGGCCAGACATGGGCACCCTCGGGCTTCCACCCCCAGCGGCTGCGCCGGGATGGCTCCTGGGTCTGGAACGGAGACGTCACCTGCCCCGCGATCATGGGCGTCGACCCGACCCGCTGGTCCGCCGACCCGAGCTTCGAGAGGCTCCCTGGTTGGAAGGACCCCCGGCGCAAGATGCTCCGGCTATCCGACCGGGTGGTCGCGCGCGTGGCGGGCGTCTACGCGTCCGTACTCGAGCCGACCCCGCCGCTCGTGGACCCTGCGCGTGAGCACTCCGGCTCGTCTCCCACGTGCCTCGACCCCATACCCGACGGCGACGTCATGCTCGAGCCCCGCTCGAGCGCCGACGACGTCTCCGATCGCGGGCCTCATGGTCCTTCTTGTGTGGGGGTCCAGTGCCTCCGCGAGGCCGCGGGGGAGGGCGCCCCGGCCTCGCGCGTGCTCGTCTCACTGCTCGCTGACGCCGAGTGCGACTCGCCCGCATGCGAGGCCGTCTCGCGGCCTCCGCACATGCTCATGCAAGACTTCACGGACGGCTCCGTGCGTACGCTCACGCTCCCCCTCGGCTGCCACCCCGAGAGGCTCTTCGACGCGGGCGGGCTCGCCGCGCTCACGTGCCGCGTCGGAGACGGCGTGCGCGTCTACACGCGCACCCCAGACGCCGACTGGTCCCGCGAGGGGACCTTCTCCGGGCTCTCCGCGTCCGACCTCACCTCGCACTCGGTGCGCGACGACGGGACGATCGTGCTCCACGGCGCGTGCCCCGAAGACCGCGAAGTCACGTGCGCGCCATCGCTGCTGCGCGCGCCCGTGGCCTCCGCGGCGCCCGGCGCGTGGGCGCTCGTCTCCATCCCTGGCCTCGTCTTCGCGAGGCCTCTCCCCGGTGGAGAGGCGCTCGCCGTGACCGCGAGCACGTCGAGCCCGACCGAGGCGACGATCTGGCGCGTGCGTGGAGGCGACGCCACCCAGATCGCCTCGATCGAGGGAGTGAACGAGCCTCTCCGGGACCTCGCGCTCGGAGACGACGGCGCCATCATCGTGCGCATGGGCGACACCTTCGCCCCCGCGCGCTACTTCGTCACGAATGGCGGAACGCTCGCGTTGCCTTGAGGTCGAGATTCGGTGCGTGTTTCGAGGCGTTGCGTTATGGTGGGCGCACCAAACGCGACGCCTCGTCGCCACCCTCCAAGGAACCACACATGCGCTCCTCAAGGCATCTCCTCGCCGCGTCCGCCGCCCTCGTCGTCTCGCTCTCCGCCGCCCAGGCCTGGGCATGCAGTTGTAAGCCGGGAGGCCCGACGCGCGCCCAGATCGTCGAGTCTGCGGAGTACGTGTTCTTCGGCACCGCCACCGATCTCGGCCAGAAGAAGGGGCCCATCACGATCTCGATCGACGAGGTGCTCAAGGGGGACGCAGGGGGGCGAAAGGTCGCGACGCTCAACCGCGGAAAGGGCGGAGGCATGTGTGAGGGGATGGTCCCATGGAAGATCGGGACCACGTTCCTGTTCATCACCTCGGATCTCGACGCCATGACGTCTCACATCTGCCGCCAGACCATCTTCACGATGAGCGCCCCCCCAGCCGACCTCGACGTATGGGCGGGCATCACGGCGTCGCCCGACGGCGGCGTCGACGTCGAGGAGCCCGGCGAGGGTGACCTGGAGGTCGACGTCGAGGCGCCCAGCCCGGACGTCGAGGTCGACGTCGAGCAGCCCACGGGCTGTCTCTTATACACATCTGACGCTGCCGACGATCT
>CAJXPN010001235.1 GCA_913058025.1 uncultured Myxococcales bacterium
CGTCGGCAGCGTCAGATGTGTATAAGAGACAGGCCCACGCGATCGAGCAGGTCGAGGTTGTCGGGCTGGAGCCTGCGCAGGTGGCCGAGGTGCTCGAGCGCCACGTCGACCTTGTCGGCGTCCTTCTCGGCGAGATCGACGACGTGCTCGTGAAGTTCGATGGAGTTGGGCACGAGCGCGGTCGCGTTGACGAACGCCTCGAGCGCGACCTCGGGCTCGTTCAGGTGCGTGCGGCAGAGCTCACCGAGCTTCTGACACAGGACCGCGAGGAGCTTCGCGTCCGGCTCGGGGCGCTGCGCGATCGCGTTGATCAGGTTCGTGTAGGCGTCCCTCAGCCCCGACCAGTCCGAGCTGTCGACGAGGATCGACGTGATCACGCGGAAGGCGTCGAGCCGGGTCGGGTCGAGGTCGAGCGCGCGGGTGTAGCCCGCCAGCGCCTTCTTGGACTCCCAGAGCTGCTCGCGCGCGATGTCGCTCGCGCGCACCAACCACGCGGCCTCCTCGACCGGGTCGTTGCACAGGCGGCTGAGCGTGAAGAAGGAGCGCGCGACGCGCCTCCAGTCCTCCTGCTGCGCGCCCACCTCGGCCATGCGCTCGAGCGCGCGCCGGTTCTCGGGGAACTCCGTGAGCGCCTGCTCGTAGGTGTCGAGCGCGCGGCCCGGGTCGTTGAAGCGCTCGGCCCAGTCGTCGCCCAACGCCACGAGCGCCATCGAGCGCGCGCCGTCGTCGTCCAGGCTCCTGATGAGGCGCTGACGCACCTTCACGATCTCATGTGGGTCTCCGACCTCGGTCACCACACGCAGCAGACCGGACAACGACCTCGTGTCGTTGGCGCGCTGCTCGAGGGCCTTCTCGTACGCCGACCTCGCGAGGTCCAGCCGCTCCATCTGCTCATGGCACGCGCCGATCCGATGGTAGAGCTGGATCCTGTCCTCTTCGGACATGCCGCGCTTGTGGTGGAGCACCATGCCCTGGAGCACGCGCAAGCCCTCGGCGTGCTGCCCGCTCTCGAGCAACACCTCGGACAGGGGCAAGAGCACCTCCATCGCGCGCGGCTCGAGCGCGTAGGCGTGCGTGTAGTGCTCGACCGCCTCGTCGACCTCCCCTTCCGAGCGCTTGAGGTCGCCAAGCTTGCGGTACAACCACACGTTGTCCGACAGGTGGCGAGTGGAGTCGGGCCACCTCGAGAACTGATCGAGCGCCATCAGCGCGTGCGCCGACTCGCCCCCCTCGATGAGCTGCTCGATCTTGCCGCGCAGCTCGCCGAAGTCCACGAGCGCGTCGTCGTCGACCTCCTCGTAGGTCGGGGCCTCGGGCTCGCTGGGCTCGGGCTCCTCGACAGGCTCAGGCTCACCTTCCTCGGCCGAGGGCTCCCCCTCCTCGAGGTCGTCCGCCGCGGCGGCATCCTCGGGTGCGTCCTCAGGCGCCCCACCGGACGCACTG
Organism: uncultured Myxococcales bacterium; assembly: GCA_913058025.1. GTDB lineage: Bacteria > Myxococcota_A > Bradymonadia > Bradymonadales > Bradymonadaceae > CAJXPN01. The sequence goes on from CAJXPN010001235.1 coordinate 1,444, forward strand.
CCGGTGTCCTCGGCGACCTCGCCATCGGCGTCCGCGCCTCCCTCGGAGGTCTGCTCCAGCTCGGTGGCGGCCTCGGCCTGGATGTCCCCTCCCTCCGACTCTTCGGTCGCGGGCGGGGCATCGAGCTGTTGCTCGTCCTGAGTCGTCTCGTCGGTCTGCGTCATCGCGCGGTCTCCTGGCGCGTTCGTATGTCGTCTACACGTCACGACCCACGCGCGCGGGCCATACCCGCGCGTCGCGCTCGCGGCGTGCGCTGTCTTCATCGGGGTCGGATGATAGCAAACTTTCTCGAAAACGCGACGCGCGCTTACGTCATGATCAACGCGATCGTGAGCGCGACGACGAGGAAGACCGCGCTCGCGAGCGCGATCCAGATCATCACGGGCACGCCGCCGGGGGGCGCCGCCGCAGGAATGGGCGGCGCGAGCGGCTCGACGTGCCCTCGCGCGACCTCCAGCGGAGCCTCCCCAGGAGCATCTCTTGGCGGCGAGCTGAGGGCCGTCGGCGTCGCAGGAGAGGTCACGAAGAGGTCGCGCGAGGGCATCCTCCTCTCGATCTCGTCGGCGACCGGCGCGGGCGCAGGCGCGGGCGCCTGGGCGGGCGCGGGCGCGGGCGCCTGGGCGGGCGCGGGCGTGATCG
>CAJXPN010001236.1 GCA_913058025.1 uncultured Myxococcales bacterium
ATCTACACAGAGTAGATCGTCGGCAGCGTCAGATGTGTATAAGAGACAGGCATGGGCGCGTATCCTCGCTCATCAGCACGCGCTCGAAGGGCGAGGCCTGGATCGCCTCATCGTCGCTGGCGAGCGCCGCCGCCTCGATCGACGCCGTGAGCACCGAGTCGAACAGGAGCTCGCGCGCGGCCGCAAGCCTCCAGCTCGGCCCACCCGCCGCCACGGCGCGCACCCAGCGGGCCGGGGCGCGGCGTGTCTCGTGAGACCAGCCCGCCAACGCGCCGTCCAGGTACGGCAGCGCCTGCTCCCGACCGAACGCCTCGCTCATTCCATCGAGCGCGCGGCAGATCCGCCTCCACCCCGACACGGACTCCTCACCGTGCGCCGCGCTGCGCACCTCTCCGAACCACTCGATGTCACCCAATGCACTTCCTCAAGATTCTCACACGACACCCACACTCAACGCGACACCACGTCCCACCACGCCTGCCGCGTGGTCGCCTCACGCGGCTCCATCCACGACCTCGAGTGAACCTCCGAGATCCCTCGATAACCGATCGACGAGAGCGCGTACGGGAACACGCCGTCCTCGGTGAACCCATACTCGGTGGGGTCGTCGCGGCGGCTGCGTGAGTCGAGGAACGCCGTGAGCTTCGACCCCACGTCGATCAGCTCCAGCACCGGGAACCCACTCAACGCGCGCGTGACCTGCTCGTACGCCGCGACCTTCATCGACTCGTCCGTGCAGTAGAGGAGCTCGAGCGAGCTCCACTCACCCTCGACGAACGCACCCCAACCAGGCGACGTGCTCAGCCCCGTGAAGCCGACGCCCAGCGCGCGCAGCTTCGGCGCGCATGGTATCTGCGCCAGCGCCTCCGCGGCCGCCTTCGTCATCGTGTTGCCCGAGATGTCGAGCACCTCCAGGTTCTTCAGGTGTGGGCTCGACAACAACGCCTCCATCGCCTCACCGCGCATCCGCTCGGAGATCAGGCTCAGGAACCTCAGGTTGGCCAGCCCCTCCCAGTCGGCCAGCACGCGCATGGCGTCGGCGTCGAGCTCGTTGCCCGTCCCGTTCTGTCCCAGCCAGAGCGACTCCAGCCTGGGCCACTCACGCGAGAGCAACCCCTCCAGACCCTTCGCCCCCAGCTTGTTCGCGCTCACGTCGAGCGCGCGCACGTTCTGCCCGAACGCGCCTTCTGCCAACGCCGCGCCGCCCGCCGGCCCCAAGCCCACTCGCTCCAACCACGCGACCTCCGCGCCCTCACACGCCGACAGCGCACGCGCGCCGCGCTCCCCCAGCTTGTTCTTCCCCGACACGTCCAGCCGCCTCACGCTCGCCGGGTACGTCATCTTCGCGGCGAGCGCTTCGTTGAGGCCGCAATCGGTCAGGCGGAGCTCCTCGAGGTCGCGCTCGCTCGCGATGCCCGCGAACAGCGCGCGGCCCACCTTCCCCTTGCTGTGCGCGTGGTCGATGTCGAGGGACTCCAGGTTCGACAGAGACTCGAGCTCGAGCACCCGCTCGAGGTCCTCCGGGTTCAGCGTCACCCGGATCGATAGCCGCTTCAGTTCGTGCGCCCTCTCGAGCACGTCCACGAGCGCGTCGACGCTCGCGCGCACGCTGGAGTCGCTCACGTCCCGCCAGTTCATCGCGCTGTAGTCACTCGTCAGCGTGAACGACTCCAGCCGCTCCCACCCCTCCCAGCCGCGCCACTTCACGAGCCCGCGGTTGTGCGGCCCGATGCTCAGATCGAGCTCACGCAGCTTCGGCCAGGCCCTCTCGGGGACGCTCGCGTTGCGCCAGATGATCTCGAGCCGCTCGAGTTCCTCCAGCTCGAACAACTCCCCGGAGACCCGAAGGCTCTGGGTGCGCCCCGACTTCGTCAGGCTGCGCAGCCTCGGGAGCGACCCCAGCAGCCCGTACATGAGCGCGTCGTCGAAGGGCGCCCACTCGATCTCGACGTGCTCGAGCTCGTCCAGGCCGCTGGCGAACAACGCCTCGAGCCCAGCCCTCCCCTGATCCTGACTCGACCAGACGCCTCGCCCTGTCTCTTATACACATCTCCGAGCCCACGAGACAGGCAGAAATCTCG
>CAJXPN010001237.1 GCA_913058025.1 uncultured Myxococcales bacterium
TATAAGAGACAGTCCACCGAGGGCTCGGGCGGCAGCGTCTGCGTTGGCGAGTTCTCAGCGCACGCGGCGGAGGTGGCGAGCGCGCAGGACAACAGGAGGATGAGCAGGGGTCGCATGGGCGGAGCTCCGGGTCGCAGGGTCGTCGCGGTCTAGCAGTCGGTATGCGCGGCCGCGTCATGGGATGCAGAGAGGTCAGGAGTCGTCGGCGCCGCGCTCACGGCTGCGGGCCATGTCGAAGCCGTCCGGGTAGCGCTGGTGGAGCTTCTCGATGTTGATCTGGGCGATCTCTTCGAGCGTGTAGCCGTAGGCGCCGGCGAGCAAGGAGACGTACCAGAGGACGTCACCGAGCTCACGCGCCACGGCCCCGCGGTCCGCGTCGTGGCCGTGGAAGTGTTGCTTCTTGATGAGGTCCGCGACCTCGCCGGCCTCACCGGCGACGCCGAGCGCGCCGTAGACCTGGCGGCTCTCGTCCGAGCCGTTGGCGGTGCGCGCGGCCTCGAGCTGGTACGCGTTCAGAGTCTTCATGTCGGGCAGCTCCTGGTGAGGTTGGGCGTCGGGTCGGGCGCCCGCGCACGTTCGCACCATCGCACCTGCGCGGCGCGTTCGTCACGTGACGGTAACGCGCGCGGAGTTCGGGCGGTCTCTCGAAGGTGGAGGCACCTCGCGACGCAGCGCGCGAGGTGCGAACATGGGCGCCGCGGGCGCGAACACGATGACAGAGGTAAAGCGAGATGCCACACGATCACGGTCACGATCACGGCCCCACCCCGGCGCGCGCGCTCAAGGTCGCGCTCGCGCTCAACGCCGCCTTCCTGGTGTTGGAGGCGGCCGTGGGGTTCTGGACGGGCTCGCTCGCGCTGCTCTCGGACGCGGGGCACATGGTCTCGGACGTCGCGGCGCTCGCGCTCGCGCTGTTCGCGGCGCGCGCGGCGACGCGCGCGCCCTCGGACGCGTTCACGTACGGGCTCAAGCGGGCGCCGGTGCTCGGCGCGCTGCTCAACGCGGTGAGCCTGATCGCGATCGTGGCGTGGATCGCCGTCGAGGCGATCGAGCGCGTGCAGAGCCCGCCGATGCTCGAGGCCGCGCCGATCCTGTGGACGGGCGTGGCCGGCCTCGGGGTCAACCTCGCCAGCGCGTGGTACCTCGCGCGCAGCCGCGACGACTCCGTGAACACGCGCGGCGCGATGCTCCATCTGCTCTCGGACGCGCTGGGGTCGGTCGCCGCGATCGTATCGGCCATCGCGCTGACCTACGGCGTGGCGGTCGCGGACCCGATCGCGAGCCTGGTCATCGGCGCGCTGATCCTGCTCGGGAGCCTGCCGCTGCTGCGCGACACGCTGATGATCCTGCTCCAGCGCGCGCCGCAGAGTGTTGACGTCGCGTCGCTGCGTGGTGAGCTCCTCGGGCACCCGGGGGTCACGGCGTTGGTGGCCCTTCACGCCTGGGAGCTCGACTCGGGGCAGGCGGTCGTGAGCGCGATCCTCGAGGTCGACGCGCACGACCTCGGCAGCCTGAGCGCCCTGAACCATGCGCTCCGCGCGACGATCCACGACGCCTTCGGGGTCGAGCGGATCACACTGGAGCTCCGAGCCGGGGATTGAAAACGACGACCTCTCGCGTAGTCTGTGGCGTGTAGGCAACTCCCAGCACGCGACGAGACGACATGCGCCACCACCGAACCCAAACGACACCCCAACACCTCTTCATCCTGCTCGCGGCCGCGCTGCTCTCGCCGATCGGCTGCGGCGGCGTGGCGGCCGACCCCGCCGAAGACGCCGGCGTCGAGGACTCCGGCGGCGACGCTGGCGCTGGCGGCGGCGGCGGTGGCCGGTGGTTATGCCGTTTGGCGATCGATCCAGGACCAGAACAACCAGGACAACCAGGCGGGCGGGTACATCTATGCGCCAGTGCATCAAATGGGCGGCGCAAAGGAGAAATGGGCCATGTTGCAAGAAAACGACGAGAAATCCGGGAACCCTAAAAATGCTCTTTTGAGCTTTGGCGTTGATACGCTTTTCAGTGCGTTTGGCCTGTCTCTTATACACATCTGACGCTGCCGACGATCTACTCTGTGTAGAT
>CAJXPN010001238.1 GCA_913058025.1 uncultured Myxococcales bacterium
TGCCTGTCTCGTGGGCTCGGAGATGTGTATAAGAGACAGGGGTGAGCAGAGCCCGAGGGCGTGGCACGCGCTCATGAGCCACCCGTGCGTCATCGGCCAGATCGACTGGGCGGGGCGTCACAGGTGGCGCGCGCTCATGGCCGGGGCGCCGCGCGCTGGGGGCCGCGCGCAGCTGCTCGGGCACCTGCGCGCGATCGAGCGCGGCGCGCACCCGGAGCTGACCGAGCAGGAGCGTGAGCGGCTGCGTGGCTCCGCCGGGGCGCTCGCCACCACGCTCGAGTCGCTCTCGGGAGCGCTCACCGAGCTCCCCGCCGAGGGGACCCCGGGTGAGCACGCCGAGGCGATGCGGGGCCTCGTCGGGAGGTACCTCGCGCCCGGTGATGGCCGCGACCGGGTCGACCGGCTGCTCGACTCCTGGGGGTCCTCACCGCGCGGCGCGCGGATCTCACAGGCTGACGCGGCGCGCCTGCTCCGTGAACAGCTCGCGGGCACGCAGCTCCTCTCCGGGAGCCTGACGCAGGCCACCGTGCGCGTGCTCAGCCCCATGATGCTGCTCGGCTCGTCGTTCGAGCTCGTCTGCGTGGTCGGCATGAGCGAGGGGCGCCTCCCGCGACGCGTCGAGGAGGATCCGCTCCTCGACGACGCGCTGATGGGTGTCGTCTCGGAGGCGACCGGCGCGCGCCTCGTGGACTCCGTCGCCGCGCGCCAGACCGACCTGCGCCGCCTCGCGTCCATCGTCTCGGGGTGCGCGGGGACGCTCTGGCTGTGCTGGCCCGAGCACGACCTCGTCGAGCAACGCCCCACCCCGCCGAGCTCTCTCCTCCTCGACGTGCTCGCCGCGCTCGACGGCGAGCGCGGCGGCCACGCCGCGCTCCACGCGCGCTCGGCGCAGGTCGGCCGGGACGCGCACCCCGCGGTCGAGGGCGCGCTCGGGAGGGCCGAGCACGCCCTCGCGCGGGCGATCTCTTCCCCCGAGGGCGCCCTCCCCTGGCTCGCGACGCACCCGTCGGCGCGCAGGCTCCTGAGGCTGCGACGCAGCGTCGACCGGCTCGCCCGCGACCCCGACGCCGAGCCCGACGCGTGGACCGGGCGCGTCTCACCCGGGCTCCTCGAGCGGCTCGGGTTCTCCGACGCCCCCACGCACGACCCGCGCGCGATCGCGCAGCTCGCGCTCGATCCGTCGGGGTTCCTGCTCGAGCGCGTCCTCGGCGCGCGCCGGCCAGGCAGCCTCGACGCCGCGCAGCTCTCCCAGTACTCACTCACGAGGCGCGTGCTCGACGTGGTCTCGGAGGCGCTCGAGCGCGGCGAGTCGGAGCCCGACGCGCTGCGCGCCAGGTGGAAGGATCACATGCTCGCGCTCGAGCAGCGGCGCGGGGACGTCGACGCGCTCGAGCGTGACGTGCTGACCGAGCTGGGCGCGAGGACCCTCGAGCAGATCATGCGTGAAGGGGTCGCGCTCGAGCGCCCTGAGCGCACCGAGCTGTCGCGAGGGTCGGGCTCCTGGGTCGACGCCTCCGGCGAGGCCATCGTCTCGCTGAACGCCAGCGCGCCAAAGAAGCTCGACCTCGACGGCAGCAGGCGCGACCTCGCGCTCGCGCTCGACGCGCTCGCGCTTAGAGACGCCGACCAGGGCGGCTCCATCGATCGCATCGTCCGACGCGGCCCCGACTCGTCGCGCGAGGACACACTCGGCGACATCGAGGCGGACGCCTGCGCCCACTCGGCGCGCGCCGAGGCGCTGTTGAGGCGTGGGTGGTTCCCGCCCGCGGGCGAGCGCGACCGGCTCGCGCTGGCGTCCGAGCGGTCGACCCCGCTCGACACCGCGCGCGTCGACGCCACGCTCGCGGACCACGACGAAGGAGGCCCCCGATGAACCGACGCGTCCCCGAGGACCAGGCCGCCCGCGACCGCGCGATCCGCCGTACAGACAGGTCGATCGCGCTGAGCGCGGGCGCCGGCTCCGGCAAGACCTCCGTGCTCGTCTCGAGGCTCATCCAGCACATGCGCGCGGGCCGAGCGCCCTCTAGCATCTGTCTCTTATACACATCTCCGAGCCCACGAGACAGGCAGAAATCT
>CAJXPN010001239.1 GCA_913058025.1 uncultured Myxococcales bacterium
ATAAGAGACAGCATCGTCCTGTCTCCGGGGCCGGGCGCCCCGGACGACGCGGGCTGCTCGCTCGAGCTCGCCAGGATCGCCGCCGGGCGCGTCCCCGTCTTCGGCGTCTGCCTCGGCCTCCAGGTCATCGCGCAAGCCTTCGGCGGCACCGTCGGGCGCCTCGGTGAGGTCGTCCACGGCAAGACCGCGCGCGCCTCGCACAGCGGCGAGGGCCTCTTCGACGGCCTGCCACAGCCCATGACGGTCGGCCGCTACCACTCGCTCGGGATCACCGACCCCGGCGCCCAGCTCGAGGTCACCGCCCGCGTCGGCGACCTCGTCATGGCCGCGCGCCACGTCGACCACCCGACCTTCGGCGTCCAGTTCCACCCCGAGTCGATCCTCACGCGGGATGGCGGCGCGCTCATCGACAACGCCATCAGCATCGCCCTCGCACACCACGGAGACGACCAGTGATACAGCGACCCCTCGAGCGCGCCTGCGCCGGACACGACCTCTCCGGCGACGAGGCCGCCGCGCTCTTCGGCCACATCATCGCCGGCGAGCTCGACCCCGCCCAGATCGCCGGCCTGCTCATCGCCCTGAAGGCCAAGGGTGAGACCCCCGCCGAGATCGCCGGAGCGGCCACCGCGCTGCGCGCCGCCGCGTCGCCGTTCCCCAGGCCCGACGGCCTCTTCGCCGACACCTGCGGCACCGGCGGCGACGGCCAGCACACCGTCAACGTCTCCACCGCCACCGCCTTCGTCGCCGCCGCGCTCGGCGTCCCCGTCGCCAAGCACGGTAACCGGTCGGTGTCCTCGCGCTGCGGCTCGGCCGACGTGCTCGAGGCGTGCGGCGTCGCCCTCGACGTCGACGCGCAGGTCTCCCGCCGCGCCCTCGACCTCGCTGGCGTCTGCTTCCTCTTCGCGCCGCGCTACCACTCCGGCGTCCGGCACGCGATGCCCGTGCGGCGCTCGCTCGGCACCCGCACCATGTTCAACCTCCTCGGGCCGCTCGCCAACCCCGCCGCGCCCCCCGTCCAGCTCATGGGCGTCTACGACCCCGCGCTGTGCGCGCCGCTCGCGCGCACGCTCCAGATGCTCGGCTGCCAGACCGCGCTCGTCGTCCACGGCGACGGCCTCGACGAGCTCGCGCTCCACGCCCGCACCCACGCCGCGCTCCTGCGTGACGGGGTCGTCACCGAGCTCACGATCACACCAGAAGAAGCAAACCTGGAACGCCACCCTATCGACGCGTTGCGCGGAGGGGAACCCGCCGAGAACGCCGCCTGGCTCCAGAGCCTGCTCGCCGGCCACGGCGCGCCCGCGCACCAGGCCGCCGTCGCGTTCAACGCGGGCGCGCTCGCGTGGCTCGCGGGGCGCTTCGACCACCTCGCGGGCGGCGTCTCCGCCGCGCGCGACGTGCTCGCCACCGACGCCGCGCTCTCACACCTGGACCTGCTCGTGGAGGTCACCAATGGGCGCGCTTGAACGCATCGTCGCCATGCGACGCAGAGACCTCGACGCGCGCGCGACCTACCCCGACCTGTTCGGGGCGCTCACGCCGTCCGACCGCTCGCTCCACGCCGCGCTCGCGCGCCCCGGCGCGCGCGTCATCATGGAGTGCAAGAAGGCGTCGCCGTCGCGCGGCGAGCTTCGGGAGCGCTACGACGCCGGCGAGGTCGCCGCGGCGTACGACGGCGTCGCGGCCGCCGTCAGCGTGCTGACCGAGACGCCCCACTTCGGCGGGCGCCTCTCCGACATCTCGCGCGCCCGCGCCCGCAACCGCGCGCCCATCCTGTGCAAGGACTTCATCGTGCACCCCGAGCAGCTCGTCCGCGCGCGCGCCCACGGCGCCGACGCCGCGCTGCTCATGCTCTCCGTGCTCGACGACGCGACCTACGCCGAGCTCGCGCGCATGGCCGCCGTGCTCTCGCTCGACGTGCTCACGGAGGTCCACGACGCCGACGAGATGGCGCGCGCCGCTCGCCTCGGCGCCCGCATCATCGGCATCAACAACCGCGACCTGCGCACCCTCGAGGTCGACCTCTGTCTCTTATACACATCTCCGAGCCCACGAGACAGGCAGAAATCTCG
>CAJXPN010001240.1 GCA_913058025.1 uncultured Myxococcales bacterium
CGAGATTTCTGCCTGTCTCGTGGGCTCGGAGATGTGTATAAGAGACAGGCGAGATGCAGCCCGTCTTCCCCAAGCGCGCCGTCTCCATCGGTGACTCCTGGACCCAGGACATCATCTACGAGGACAAACGAGGCTCGGTGGTGGCCAACCAGGACAGCAAGAACGTCTACACGTTCACTGCGTGGCGCCCATGTCGCGAGAGCCTCTGCGTGTACATCACGATCAAGCAGGAGATGCGGTCGGCTGCGCTCTCGGGCGGCGGGGACTCGCGCGCCGAGGCCTCGTCGGCTGGGACGGGCGAGGGGTGGATGCTCTTCGACCCGTTCGCGGGCCAGGTCGTCAAGACCTACTGGAAGCTCAACGGGCAAGGGAAGGTGCGCGTGCGGCAGAAGGGCGAGAGCGAGGGCCAGGAGCCCGTCGCCCAGGTCGAGGCCGAGGTCGTCGTCGAGGCGGAGGTGACCGCAGAGAGGATCGACGGAGAACCCTGAACGCCGCGCGTGTTCTTGCCCCAGTTGACGAAAATGATTATGCACGTCCTCCCAGACGTGACCCACGACACGATGATGATGAGGGGGCGTGCGCCGAACGCGCGGACGCACCTCGCACACCGAACGGAGTTGTCTCATGACGACCACCCTTAGAGGCGCGCTCGCGCGCACAGCGCTCACGCTCTTCATGTTCGCGACGCTCGCCCCTGCGTGCGCGCCCGAGTTCAACGAAGACCAGTGTGCGACCAGCGAAGACTGCTTCAGCGATGAGATCTGTGGCGCCGCAGGGCTCTGTATTCAGGCGCCGCCTCCCACAGAGGCGAGCGTCGTGTCGTTCACGGCGTCCCCCGAGGCGGTCGCCCCGGGCGCCGAGGTCACGCTGAGCTGGACGCTCACCGAGGCTGCCAGCGCGAGCATCAGCGCGCCTGGCGTCGACACCATCGTCCTGTCCACCGGTCAGCTCGCCTCGGGTTCGCTGACCGTGAACCCCGAGGACACGATCACCTACACGATCATGGCGACGAGCGAGGACGACATATCCGACAGCGCCTCGGCCACGATCACCGTCGAGCAGATCCCTGCTCCGGACATCACGACCTTCGCCGCGTCTCCCGAGACGGTCGAAGCAGGCAACTCATCCACCCTCTCGTGGGAGATCACCGGCGCCACCGCCGCATTGATCACGGCGGGAGGTCAGACCGTGCACACCGTGCCCGAGGCTGACCTCGCGTCGGGTTCGTTCGAGGTCACCCCCGACGACCCCACGACCTACACGCTCACCGCCTCGAACGATGGCGGCGACGAGACCTCCACGGCCACCGTCACGGTCCAGGGCGTCGGCCCGACCATCGACGCCTTCGCCGCCGCGCCCGACACCGTGATCATCGGCCAGAGCGTCACGCTCTCCTGGCAGACCGCCGGGGCCGACTCCATACAGATCGTCGACGGCGCCGCCCAGCCCATCGACGTCTCTGGCGCGGACGTCGCCGATGGCTCCGTCGAGGTCCCGATCAACACGGCGCAGTCGACGTTCACGCTTCGCGCGATCAACGCCTTCGACACCACCATCCAGACGGTCTCGGTGACCGGAAAGACCGTCCTCGGTATCGACTCCTTCTCGGCCACGCCCGGCGCCGTCGTCGAGAACGCCGAGGTCACCCTGAGCTGGGCGGTCAGCGGCACCCCCGACGACGTCATGCTCACCGCCACCGACTCCGACGGTACGCGTGCCGTCGACCTGAGCGGCCTGGTCAACGTGACCAACGCGTCCCTCATCGTGCGCCCCGCGCTCGACACCACGTACGAGCTTGCCGCCAGCTCGGCCTCTCCGGCGCAGGCCGCCAGCGCCCAGGCCGCCGTCACGATCCTGCCGCCGCTCCCCACCATCATCGACTTCTCCGCGAGCGCGACCGAGATCGAGGTCAACGGGAGCACCACGTTCTCGTGGGACGTCACCGGGGCGACCTCGCTCGCGCTTTCCGACGACGCCGGCAACACCTACGATCTGACGGGCAAGAGCGTCGACGTGGACTCGATCCTCGTCCAGTCCATCCCTGTCTCTTATACACATCTCCGAGCCCACGAG
>CAJXPN010001241.1 GCA_913058025.1 uncultured Myxococcales bacterium
GCCTGTCTCGTGGGCTCGGAGATGTGTATAAGAGACAGCTGGCGGCGAGAGCTCGTCCTCGTCGATGTCGGGCAGGTCCTTGGGCTCGCCGGTCTTGATCTGGCGGATGAGGTCGCGCGCGAGCCGGTTGGCCATGTACTCGCGGGCGCGCTCGGCCGGGAAGCTGATCTCGTGGCAGGAGAACGAGCTGAAGAAGTCGTCGCCGCTCGGACCCACGGCGGTCTGGCGCAGCCAGGGATCGACGGAGAGGTCGTTTCGGATCTGGAACGACACGAAGTCGCGGGTCTGCGCGACGGCCTCGCGCAGGCTGAGCACTGCGTTGTCGGTCACGCGGCTGTTGATGACGACCTGGGGGATGCAGCGGGTCCCGCGGGGCACGGTCTCGACCCAGCGGCGGATGCCGTGGATCGACTCGATGATCGCGGCCTCCTCGCACCGGTTCTCGGTCGGGTGCAGGCCGCCGAACGCGTCGGCGGGGTGGGGCGTCCACATGATCGGCAGGATCGAGAGCGACCGGTCGAACCCCTCTCGGAAGTTCTCGAAGATGGGCGCGTACGCGCGGAGCAGCTCGGCGTGGATCTCACGCAGCAGGCTGCGCATCGAGGCGCGGACCATCGGCTCACCGGCGTCGCCGACGACGTAGACGGTCAGGCGAGGCGGCCGGCGCGTGGGGCGCTGGCGGTAGCGCGAGAGGTAGGAGAAGTCGAAGAGCTGGCGGGCCTCACGGTTGAGCGTCTCACGGAACGCGAGCAGGCCATGAGGCGCGCCGTCGCTACCCTGTGAGACTGCCTCCGGGCCGTGCAGCGGGAGCTCTCCGGTGACGTCCTCGGGCTCGATCTCGACGACGCTGAGCAGGTTGTGCCGCAGCCCAGGATCCGCGCCCGCGCCGAAGCCGAGCTCGTCGAGGCGGCGCGCGAGCGCGCTCTTGACCTCGTCGCGCGAGCCCTCGCGGGCGACGGCGAGCTGGCGCACGAAGTCGGACGCCCGCGCGGGCAACCCGTCGCCGTCGACCCAGGCGTCGAGGCGCTCCTCCGGGAACCACGAGTCCCTGGCGCGCGTCGTCGGGTCGCTCGCCGTGCGCTCGGGTGAGAGGAGCGGCCTGACCATGAGCTCTCCGAGCACCTCGAGCGTCTGGCGCAGCGCCTCGTCGATGCCGTCGCGGCGGCGCGCGTCGACGAGCTCGAAGCGCTGGTCCTCGACCCGGTTGCGCTGGAGGTCGACCCACAGCCTCACCAGGCCACGGTGCGCGTGCAGGCCGAGCTCGCGCAGCCTGGACTGGAACGCCTCCTGGCTCTCGCGCGCGGCGTGGACGCGAGAGGTCGCGTCGTGGTCGAACATGCCGAGGCGGAACATGCTCGAGTCGACGGGCGTGAACTCGGCGACGCCGTCGCTGGAGTTGCCCTCGGTGGCCCAGCCGTTGGTCTCCCAGTCGACGCGCAGCAGGCTGCGTGGCTCGAGCGGAGAGGTCAGGTCCTGGGGCCTCGGGACGAACGGGTCGGGGACCCGCAGCGCGAAGCGGCTGACGTCGTCGTCGGCGAAGGCGGCCTCGTCGGCGGCGGCGTCGTCGACCCATCGCTGGTGGGTGCGCTCGAACCACTCGGTCCACCCGGCGAGCGGCGCGGGCGCGAACTTCTCGAGCAGGCCGCGGGTGTCGTCGCGCGTGAGCCAGCTCGGCTCGAAGGGCACGTGGTGCATCCGCGCCGCCCCGTGGTCGACGCGCGCGAGCGCGGCGCGCGTCCAGACCCACGGGGACGGGTCGCGGCCGTCAGCGAGCGCGCGCACGCGCCCGACGCAACGGAGCAGCGCGCGCGGGCTGTGCCCCTGGAGGACGCGGTTGATGATCGGTTTGACGAACAGCCCGAGCGTGGCGTCGCGCTCGGAGAGCTGCTCGAGCCGCTCGATCGAGGCGATCGGGTCGGGGTGCAGCGCGACCCAGTCGAAGTAGCGCCGGCGCACGGTCTTGCTGCCGGCGTCCTTCTCGACGAGGCCGCCGTCGCACGGCTTGGCGACCTGGAAGCAGCCGTCGCGGTAACGCACGAGGCCGAGCGAGCGCAGGACCACCATGTGTAGCG
>CAJXPN010001242.1 GCA_913058025.1 uncultured Myxococcales bacterium
CGCCGCAGGCTTCTTCGCCGCAGGCTTCTTCGCTGCAGGCTTCTTCTTGGCCGCCGGCTTCTTCTTGGCTGCCGGCTTCTTCTTGGCCGCAGGCTTCTTCTTACCGGCGAGCGCCTTCTCGAGGCCGCCCTTGGTCTCGGCCTTGTCGTTGATGATCTGGACGACCTCTTCGATCGTGATCTTCTGAGGATCGGCGTCCTTGGGGAGCGACGCGTTGATCTTGCCCATCTTCGCGTACGGACCGTAGCGGCCGTCGAGGATCTGGATCTCGGCGTCGACTGTCGGGTGCTTGCCGACCTCACGAAGCACCGAGCGCTGGCCACGGCCGCGCTTGGGCTGGGCGAAGACCGCCACGGCCTCCTCGAGCGTCACCGAGAACAGCGCGTCGAAGTCGGCGACGTTACGGTAGTCCTTGTCCATCTTGATGTACGGACCGTAGCGGCCCAGGCCTGCCTGGATCTCGACGTCCGTGTCCGGGTGGTTGCCCACGACGCGCGGCAGCGACATGAGCTGCAAGGCCTCGTCGAAGCCGACCTGGTCCTTCTCGACGCCCTTGGGCAACGAGGACCTCTTGGGCTTCGGGTTCTCCTCGGTCTTCTCACCGAGCTGGACGTACGGGCCGAACGGGCCCGCCATCAGGTACATCATCTCCTTGGTCTCCGGGAACTCGCCCAGCTCCTTCGGGCCAGCCTCCATCTCCTCGAGACGAGCCATGATGATCTCTTCGGTGAGCTCGGCGGGCGCGACGTCCTCGGGGATGTCCACCGACTTCTGCTCGCCCTCATGCTCGAAGCGCACGTACGGGCCGTACTTGCCCACGCGCACCTCCATCCCCTCGGGGAGATCCGGGAGCACGATCGAGCGCGCCTGGCCGAGCTCGATGTCGTCGAGCGTCTTCGCGATCTTGTGCGACAGCGCGCCCTCGGCCCGCCAGAACTTGTGAAGGTAGGCGACCTTGGTGCCGTCGCCCGTGGCGATCGCGTCGAGGTCGTCCTCCATCTTCGCGGTGAACTCGCGCTCGACCAGCTCCGGGAAGTACTCCTCGAGCAGCTCCGTGACCGCCAGCGCCTCGTAGGTCGGGGTCAGCGTTCGGCCCTGCTTACGCGCGTAGCGGTTATCCCTCGAGATCTTCTCGATGATCGAGGCGTAGGTCGACGGGCGGCCGATCCCGGCCTCCTCCATCGCCTTGACGAGCGAGGCCTCCGTGAAGCGGCGCGGCGGCTGCGTCTCGTGGCCCACGGCCTCGGACGTGGCGCACGGGATGTCGTCGCCCACGGCCATGTCGGGGAGGAGCGTCTCGCGGTCGTCGAGCGCCGCGGTCGGGTCGTCCGACCCCTCCACGTACGCCCTCATGAAGCCAGGGAAGTCGATCCGGTTGCCGTTCGCGGCGAAACCGAGCGTCTGCCCGTTCACGTCGGCCTCGAGGTCGACCCTCAGGCTCGTGCGCTTCGCGTTCGCCATCTGGCAAGCCACCGTGCGCATCCAGATCAGCTCGTAGAGCCTCTTCTGGACGCCCGAGAGGCCGATGGCGTCCGGGTGCGCGAACGAGTCGCCCGACGGGCGGATGGCCTCGTGAGCCTCCTGCGCGTTCTTGCTCTTCGAGCTGTACTGGCGCGCCTCGGCCGGGAGGTACTCCGCGCCGTAGAGCTGGGTCGCGGCGGTGCGCGCCGCGTCGACGGCCTGCTGAGACAGGTTCGTCGAGTCCGTCCTCATGTACGTGATGTGGCCGTTCTCGTAGAGCGACTGCGCCGTCGACATCGTGTCCTTGGCGCTCATGCTCAGCTTACGCGACGCCTCCTGCTGGAGCGTCGATGTCGTGAAGGGCGCGTTCGGGGAGGTCTCGTAGGGGCGCTCGCTCGTCTCGGTGACCTTGAGGTCCTTACCCACGAGGCCCGCCTCGAACGCCTTCGCGGACGTCGAGTCGAGCTGGAGCACGTCCTTGCCCGACGCGATCTGGCCCGTGTTCTCGTCGAAGTCACGGCCCGTCGCCAACCTCTTGCCGTCGACCTCGCGCAGCGTCGACTCGACGAGCACCTCGTCGATCTTGAGCGTCGTCTTGAGATCCCAGTAC
>CAJXPN010001243.1 GCA_913058025.1 uncultured Myxococcales bacterium
TCGTCGGCAGCGTCAGATGTGTATAAGAGACAGGTCCCTCCCTCGCATCGACCCTTCGACGTTCATCGTCAACCTCTCAGATCAGCCAGACCGACACGGCCGCTGAATCAAGGAGGACACTACCCCGCCAAGAAACACCTAAAAAGCGAATAATACGCACCCAAAACACCCAAAAAAGCGAACGATCAACCTCTCCATGCGCCCAGCATCCTGCGCACGCGCTCGGCATCCACCGGAGCGCGCACGTCGCCCCCCTCCTTCAGGTACGTCCCGACGATGGCGCCATCGCACCACCTCCCGAGCGCCGCCGCAGTGTCGGGTGAGGCGCCCGAACCCACGTACAACGGCGCGCCGGGCGCCGCGCCTCGCACGCGCTCGAGCACGCCGACGTCCACCGGCGCGCCCGTCCCGGTGCCCGACACGATCAGCGCGCTCGCGCCTCCCCTGGCGTACGTGTCCGCCGCGGCCTGCTCCACGCTCAGCGGCGCCAGCGGTGACGCGTGCTTGACCAGCACGTCCGCCCACAGCTCGACGTCGACCCCCAGCGCGCTCCGGTAGCGCATCGTCCGCGCCGCCTCACCCTCGATCACGCCCTGATCCGTCACGTACGCCCCCACGTGGACGTTCACCCGCACGAAGTCCAACCCCAACGCCGCCGCCACGCCCAGCGCCGCCATCGCGTCGTTCCGGAGCACGTTCACCCCCACGTGGGCGAACCGCTCACGCGCCTCCTGCGCCACCACGCAGATCGCGGCCACCTGGTGCGACGGCGCCGGGTCCTCCGATGTCCCCTTGTTGAACGGCGCCGACCCGAAGTTCTCCACGATCACCGCGTCGAGACCTCCCGCAGCCAGCGCGTCCATGTCTCGCCGCGCCGCGTCGTATACCCCCCCGAAGCCTCCGCGCCTGTAGGCAGGATCTCCCGGCAACGCCCCCAGATGCACCACGCCCACCAACCCCTTCACCACGTCGACCTCCCAAGCCTCGTTTCATGTTCGCCTCCGACCATACCCTCACGCGCTGCCTCCATCACCCACGGCGTGCGCCACGCTCGTGTTAGAGTAGGCTCCCAGCGACCCACGACAGGACACCGATGAAGACCTTCGACCAAGCCTTCGGAGAGCTGCGCTCCGTCCTCCAAGAGGCCGAGTTCGCCGAGCCCACGTTCGGGAGGCTCGCCTCGTTGGAGGTCGACCCCCCACTCACGCGATGGTCCCCGCTCGACCGCGCGAGCTTCATCGAGGAGTCACTCCAGGAGCCCTACGGGCGGCTCGACGTCGCGCTCCACGACCTCTACTCGATCGACGAGGCGCGCGCGGTCGACGAGGTCGGCCTGTACATCGCCTCGCACGTCGAACACGACCCGATCCCCCGCCGACCCCACACACGCCTCGTGCGCGGCCGCCTTCGCGCGCTGAGCCCAGGCACACGGCGCGCCTTCGCGGCAGCGTTCCCCTCGCTCTACGTCCTGGACGCCGAGCTCGGTGACCTCGAGGGCTTCGCCGCGCGCCACCCTCGCTCCGACATCAGGCTCTCCTTCGAGGGCACCAACCTCCCCACGCAGAGGGCCTTCGCCGAGCACCCGGGCGTCGACTCCGTGCGCCACCTCCGCCTGGGCGGGAGGCTGCTCGGACGCAACGGCGAGCTGCTCTCCAGGGCCCCGCTGCTCGCCAAGGTGACCCACCTCGACATGAGCCGCTCGAACCTCGACGACCGCTGCGCCTCGCTCGTCATCGGCGCCATGGACGCCTCATCCCTCCGCGCGCTCGACCTCTCGCACGGCAAGTGCATGAGGGCGCCGACCGACGTGGTGAACCAGCTCGAGCTCCAAGACCTCACCTACCTCGACGTCTCGTCCCCCCAGAGCGAGGAGCCCTCTAGCTGGGCCAGGTTCGCGCGCAACCCCCACATGTCCAACCTCCGGACGCTCGGCATGAGCGGCCCGAAGATCCGCGAGGACGCGCTCCACGCCATCGCCCAGAGCCCCTACATCGACAAGCTCGAGCGCCTCGACCTGAGCCTGTCTCTTATACACATCTGACGCTGCCGACGATCTACTCTGTGTAGA
>CAJXPN010001244.1 GCA_913058025.1 uncultured Myxococcales bacterium
CGGCAGCGTCAGATGTGTATAAGAGACAGATCGACGCCCAGTCCGAGGCCCGCTACCGCGTCCTACAGCGCGCCGAGGTCGACCTCACGCGCCTCGACCCCGCGGCGTACCTGAACTGGCGCACCGTCGCCGACACGCGCGTCGGGTTGCTCTCGGACGTGTCGATGGATCGCGCGCGCGCGCTCGACGAGCTCGTGCCCGAGCTCGCCGCCGCGCTCGAGAGCGGCGAGCGGGTGCGCGCCGCCCTCGAGGCGTTGAAAGGAACCCCCAAGAACGAGTGAAGGCGCGCCGGAGCGCGCCGCAGACCGTTGAATAAGCCGGGTTTTGTATCCGTTGCCCTCGCGGGCGTCGGCGACCATCATTCATCTAGGCCGCGGATTGCCCCGCGGCTCGAGCGGTGACCTGGGACCTGGTATCGGGGTGGGCACCCCTGGCTTTCGCCGGTCCTCGTTTACCTTGCACCAGGTGGGGTTTACCATGACGGCCGACGTCACCGCCGGCCCGGTGCGCTCTTACCGCACCGTTTCACCCTTACGACGTGTCCCGGAGGAGACGTCGCGGTCTAGTTTCTGTGGCACTTTCCCTGGGGTCGCCCCCGGTCGGCGTTACCGATCACCCTGCCCTGTAGTGCCCGGACTTTACCTCCCGCGCCTCCCCCGAAGGGGAGGACACCGGCGATGGTCTCCTCGGGTCCGCGGCGCGCTCCGTGCGCCTTCACTCGTGTGCGGGTCCGCCTCTTCAGGCGGTCTCGCGAAGCTCCGGGCCTTCCTCGCCCGCGCCGTGCTCCCAGAAGAACATGATCCTCTGGCAGCTCGGACAGGTCTCGAGCGTCTCACCGCGCTGGACCTGGATGAAGAGCTGCGGGGGGAGCGACATGAAGCAGCCCTCGCAGTGTCCGTCACGTGACGCGACGATCGCCAGGCCCGGTCGACGGCTCCTGATGAAGTCGTACTTGTAGAGCACGCGCTTGGAGACCTCGCCGCGCGCCTCGTCCGTGCGCTTGTTCAGACGATCGATCTCGTCGTCCAGGCGCTGCAGGTCGTCCGACGCCGCAGCCTCCTCCGACGAGATGCTCTTGGCGAGCTCGGCTGTCATGGCCGACTTGGTCTGGATCGAGACCTCGGTCGTCTCGATCGCCTCGGAGAGCTTCAGGAGCTCCTCCTCGAGGTTCTCGGAGCTCTTCTGGAGCACCTCGATCTCTTTCTCGACGGCGTTGTACTCCTTGGTCGAGGCCACGTTGAGCAGGCGCTTCTTGCGCTCGGTCAACGTATCCTTGGTCTCGCCCATGTCGCGCTTCTTGGAGCGCTCGAGCGTGCGGACTTCATCGAGCTCGGCTTTCTGGGCGTCGAGCTCGGTGGTCAGCTTCGAGAGCACGGTTTTGTGCTCGTCGAGGCGCTCTTGTAGACCTCCCTTCTCCTCATTGAGGCGGTCCAGGTCGAGATCGATGCGCTGCAATTCTCGCAGCAGTGCCAGCTGTTCCTTCAATTTCTACCTCGCGCGGTGCATACAAAAACGCCTGGAAGCAGTTGCTCCAGGCGTCTCGCGTGGTTTGGGCGTCTCGAGCGTGGTCCGCTCGCGTCGCTCAATCTTGTCGTTGTCGTTGGCGCCGATGTCCAAGTGTCATCCGCTCCGGTCGTTCGGTCTAGCGAGTCGGCCTCATCGCGGTTCGAGGCCGGTCGTTTGGTGCTCCGTCAGGACGTGCTCCCGACGCTCACTACAGTGGGCCCACCTGGACTCGAACCAGGGACCAGCCGCTTATGAGGCGGCGGCTCTAACCAACTGAGCTATAGGCCCGTCACACGTCCTCCGCGCCATCCTCGTGCGCGGAGTCAGCACCCTTAACCGATCGACAACACGTGCGCAAGTTCCTTCCTGCCTGCGCGTCTCCATCTTCGGCGCGCCCGCCGCCCGTCGAGGGCGCCAGGCGCGGGTCCCCGCGCTCCGTCGTCGCGTGCGCGACCACGAGCCAACCGCGCGCCGCTCCTGAAACATTCCCTCGCACCCCGACACGGACGCTGTCTCTTATACACATCTCCGAGCCCACGAGACAGGCAGAAATCTCGT
>CAJXPN010001245.1 GCA_913058025.1 uncultured Myxococcales bacterium
TACGAGATTTCTGCCTGTCTCGTGGGCTCGGAGATGTGTATAAGAGACAGACGCTCGAGTGGCTCGAGCTCTACGCGAGCGCAGAGTACGAACGCCTGGGCCTGGCCGCGAACAGCCTCGCCACCCTCACGGGGACGAGGCTCTCCTATGACGCGCTCGCGCTCGGCGCGGGCGCGCGGTTGAACGTCTCCTCACTCTTCGTGAAGCTCGGCCCCTCCTACCATATCGTCTTCGACTTCCCCGGAGACCTCGTCTCGGTCGACGTGACCTTCGGGCTGGCCGGGTTCTGAGAAGCGCCCGCGTACGACGCCGCGGTCAGCGGCGCCTGCGGATCTCCTTGAGGCGGCCCTTGATCTCCCGCTTGGAGATGATCCGGGCCTCGACGAGCATGTCCACAAGGACGCTGATCACCTCACGCTGCGACCTCGCCTCTTCCTTGAGCTTGGCGATCTTCTCTTCGTGCACCTGGATGATGTCCTGGAGCGTCGTCTCCCTGGCACGCTCCGGCGCGCTCGGCTCGAACAGGTCGAAACCATCCTGGCTCGACGGCTCCGACTGCATCGACGCGAGGTTCGACCGCGCCGCCCTGGCCTGCTCCTCCCAGTTGAACCTCGGGTCGTCCTTCTGCTCCCCCCAGAACGTCGCGTTCGGGTTCATCTGGAGGCCGTTGAGGTTCGGATCGACCATCGCCCCAGGATCGAGGTTCGGGCTGTCGTCGAGCGCGTCGCTGAGGAAGTCGTCGAAGTCCGACGAACCCCTGGACGAGCCCCTCGACAGCGGCCCCGAACCAGAGCGCCCCGACGGCAGGTTCACGCGCCCCGACCTCGCGTCCGAGGTCCCCGGCGTCGTCGCCGAGCGACCCCACTGCGTCTGCGTCTGGTTGTTGCGTCGGGTGAACCGATCGCGCTGCTGGTTGAAGTAGTAGTGCGCCACCGCGTCCATGACCACCGACCTGGGCGCCAGCGCGATCCGCGGCACCGTCCCCGTCGACTGCTCGAGGAGCTTGAGCACCTCCTTGGCCTCGTCGGGGTCGTACACCGCGACCATGATCTGGTCCTGGAGTTCGTCCATCGCGAAGGGAAACGCACCGCCCTGGCTCGCGAGGTTCGGAGGCAGCGACTTGAGCGCGCGCGGATCGATCGGCACGCGCTCCAGGTCCGCGACGTCCGTGTTGTGGAAGCGCGCGAGCTCCTGCGCCAACTCAAGTTCGTCGACGCCGTCATCGAGCATCTGCCCGACCAGCGTCTTCTTGTCCTTGGACGCACGCAGAATGATGCGTTGCATGTCCTGTCGTGAGACGATCTTCGCGCTCACAAAGTGGTCGATCAGGCGGCGATCCATAGGTCGATCAAGCCCTCGTAACGGTGTACATGGATTGGGTCTGGCCTCGGCGACTCTACCGCGAATGACGCCCCCGCGCATCATCGCTCTTGCTCCACCGAACGTTTCACATCGACACGTTCGGGGTTAGGATGTAGGGCCACTGCCGCCACGGCTACCGTGGCATTACACCACCGAGGGCCTCATGAACATCGTCATCGCAGGTATGGGTGAGGTCGGGCGCTACATATCGAGCGTCCTCGTGAGCGAGGAACACAACGTCGTCATCATCGACCGCGACGCCGACGCCCTCACGCACGCCGAAGAGACCCTCGACGCCCTCATCCTCCACGGTCACGCGGGCTCCACACAGACCCTCAAGCGCGCGAACATCGCCGACGCCGACCTCTTCGTCGCCGTCACCGACCACTGCGAGGTCAACCTCCTCGCCGCGCTCCGCGCCAAGCAACTCGGCGCCAAGCGCACCATCGCCCGCGTCTCCGAGCCCGCGTACTTCGAGAACGAACGCGGCGTCGTCGCGGACCTCATGGGCATCGATCTCGTGATCAACCCCAACGCCCTCATCGCCCTCGAGATGCACAAGATCGTGCGCAGCTCCAACGCCGTAGCCGTCGAAGACTTCGCCGACAACCGCATCGAGATGCTCCAGCTCCCCGTCACCGCCTCCTGCCCCTGTCTCTTATACACATCTGACGCTGCCGACGATCTACTCTGTGTAGA
>CAJXPN010001246.1 GCA_913058025.1 uncultured Myxococcales bacterium
TTTCTGCCTGTCTCGTGGGCTCGGAGATGTGTATAAGAGACAGCGGCCCGCCTGTGCGAGCCAGGCACCGTCACCTGCCGCGACGAGGTCACGCGCCTGCTGTGCGACTCCACGGGCTCGAGCCAGACCGACGAGCGCTGCGCCGAGGGGCTGCGGTGCGACCCGAACTCCGGCGCGTGCCTCGACCAGGTGTGCGCCCCCGGCGCGTTCTCCGAGTGCACCAGCGACGGCTTGCAGAGCTACTGCAACACCGCCGGCACCGGCTACGACACCGACATCTGCCCCAACGGCTCGACCTGCGAGGGCGACCGCTGCGGCTCGCCGGAGTGCCAGTCCGGCGTCGTGCGATGCCTGGACACGACCACGCTCGAGGTCTGCAACGACGCCGGCGCCTACGTCCCCAAGCAGGCGTGCGCCACCGGCACCGAGTGCTTCAACGGCGAGTGCCTGGAGCTCTGCGAGATCAACTCCAAGGTCTCGAGCTACATCGGCTGCGAGTACTGGTCGGCCGATCTGCCCAACTACGACGACGCGCTCAGCCAACCCCACGCCATCGTCGTCACGAACCCGAACCCGGAGCTGGCCGCGCGCGTCAAGATCGAGGTCGGCTTCAGCGGCCGCGAGCTCACCGTCGGCGACGACGGCGTCCCCTTCGACCTCGAGATCGAGCCCGGCGAGGCCGCGATCTACTCGATCCCCGTGGGCTTCGACCACTCGGGCACGCGCGTCCTCCAGGAGAAGGCGCTCCGGCTGACCTCGTCGATCCCCGTCATCGCCCACCAGTTCAACCCGCTCAACAACGTCTTCGTCTACTCCAACGACGGCACCCTGCTCGTCCCCACGAACGCGGTGGGCAAGGAGTACTGGGGGATGAGCTGGCCGTTCCGAGGCGGCGCCGCGCGCATCCGCGGCTTCCTCACGGTCGTGAACTCCACGGGCTCGCCCAACCGCGTCCGCGTCACCGCCAGCGCCAGGATCGCCGCGGGCCCCGGGATACCCCCGATCGAGCGCGGCGAGGAGCGCGAGTTCGAGCTCGGCCCGGGCGACTCGCTCAACCTCGTCACCGACGGCGCCGAGTTCGACGAGGCCAAGGAGTCGGGCTGCCTCGTCGCCAGCGAGGGCCCGCCCGCCTCGGTCACCCCGTGCCCCGACCTCACGGGCACCAAGATCGTCGCCGACCAGCCCGTCACGATGTTCGGCGGCCACCAGTGCGGCAACGTCCTGCTGGGCATCGACCGGTGCGACCACATGGAGTCGATCCTGTTCCCCACGTCCTCCTGGGGCACCCGCTACGTCGCCACGAAGTTCCGCCCGAGGGCGCCTGGCGCCCTCAGCGAGCCCGACATCTGGCGCGTGGTCGCCTCCGAGGACGACACCGTCATCCAGACCGTCCCCCCCATCGAGGGCATCCACAACGCCCGCCTCGCCGCCGGCGAGTGGCGCCAGTTCGAGGCCCGCGACGCCTTCGAGGTCTCCGCCAGCGGCCCCGTCATGATGGCCCAGTACATGGTCGGCGCGAACTGGCTGGGCATCCCCCGCGAGTGCGACGAGGGCATGAACGCCGGCAGCCCCGTGGGCATCGGCGACCCGGCCATGGCGCTCGCCGTGCCCGTGGACCAGTACCGTGACGACTACTTCGTCCTCGCCCCCGCCGACTACCGCTTCGACTACCTCAACATCGTCGCGCCCACCGGCGCCGCGATCATCCTCGACGGCTCGCCCATCGACGCCTCGCTCTTCACCGAGCGCTCGGGCGGCTGGTCCACCGCGACCGTCGAGGTCGCCGACGGCTTCCACCGCGTCACCGCCGACGTCCCCTTCGGCGTCGTCAGCTACGGCTACGACTGCCGCGTCTCCTACGCCTTCCCCGGCGGCCTCAACCTCGAGACGATCCAGGACCTCGGGCCGTGACGTTCGGGTGAGCGCGGGGCTGTAGATGTGAAATCAACTAGGGGTGCGGTTGCAGCACGCGTTTGGTGCGTCCGAAGAGGGCTGGGGGTGGGGCTGCCACACGGTCCCCCAGCGGCCGCTCGCTCGCGCTCGCTATCGCGGTCCCCTC
>CAJXPN010001247.1 GCA_913058025.1 uncultured Myxococcales bacterium
CTACACAGAGTAGATCGTCGGCAGCGTCAGATGTGTATAAGAGACAGCCCCGAGGAGCTGTGCCTCATCGCGGGGATGATCTACCTGCCTGGAGCCGTCGTCTGGTGGACCGCCTCGCGCCTGGGCTACCAGCTGATGGACTTCCCGGTGACGATCGTCCAGCTCACCTCGATCCACTTCCACTACGCGGGCTTCACCGCGCCGCTGCTGTGCGCGCTGACCGGTCGCGCGGTCAGGGCGCGTTGGGGCGAGTCGAACGCGACGCGCGCGTACGCCCCGGTGGCCGCGGTCGTGGCGCTCGGGACGCCCCTCATCGCCGCGGGCATCACGTTCTCACCGGCCATCGAGATGATCTCGACGGTGGTCTTCTCGCTGGGCCTGCTCGGCGTGTCCGTCGCGACGCTGGCGACCCTCCGCGGGCTCCCTTCGCTGGGCTCGCGCGCGCTCCTGGGCGCGTCCTCGATCTCTCTGTTCGTGTCGATGGCGGCGGCGTCGGTCTACGCGCTCCGCTACATCGGCGCGCCGCCCGTGACCATCGGAGAGATGGCAGTGATTCATGGCGTGGTGAACTGCCTGGGCTTCGCGGGCGCGGGCGTGGCAGGCTGGACGCTGGCGGCGTCGCGATCCACCGCGGGCGCCTCCGCCGAAGAACGCGACGCCGCGTAGGCCCCTCGAGCACCCGGGCGGGCGACGCCTCCGGCGCCGAGCGATGAACCAAGCGGTTCAACCGACTGGTAAAAAACTCTTGATATCAACCCCTTCGCCATGTTTTATGACCCATCTGAGAATGGACCAGACAGGAGTTGAGTGATGAGAGCGAGCCTGATTCGAGCGTGCGCAGTATGTGGGATGATGTGGACGTTCGGCGCGGGCTGCGCCACCGACGGCCTCGACGAGGTGAACAACGGCGCCGTAGACAACAACGGCGACAACAACCTCAGGCAACGCGACTCGGGAGGCGGCGGCGGCGGCCTGGACCTTGGTGCTCCGGACTCGGGCGGGGCCGGTGAGGACTCGGGCAACGTCGGACAGGACGCTGGCGGCGTGGACACGGGCACCGCTGACGCGGGCGGCGTGGACTCCGGCCCTGCGGACATGGGCGGCGCAGACATGGGCGCCGACGACATGGGCGCCGACGACATGGGCGCCGCAGACATGGGCCAGGTCGACCCGACCTGCCTCGACGCCCTCACACTCAACCAGACCTACGACCTTGACACGATCAGCCCCACGCCTCAGCTCAACTCCCGCGTCGTCTTCGACGGCGAGTCGATCTGGGTCGTGTACAGCCGCCGAGAGATGGCGGGCGTGGGCGACGGCGACATCTACGCCGCGCGCTACGGGTGCGACGGCTCGATCATCAACGCCCCGTTCAAGGTCTCGCAGGGCACCGGCGTCAACGACGTCAACCCGCAGCTCGCCGTGGGCGAGGAGACCGTCTGGATCGTCTGGACGGCCAACATCAGCGGCGACCAGAAGATCTTCGCGCGCGCCTACGATCGCAGCGGCTCGCCCCGCTCGGTCGCCCCCATCGACGTGGTCCCCCAGATCGGCGGGCAGCCCATCTCGACGCTCGTCTGGGAGCCCGACGTCGCGGTGCTCTCCAACCAGGAGGCCGTGCTCGTGGCATCGTACGCTTCGCCCACCGCGGGCAACGCGTTCCAGATCCTCGTCCAGCGGATCGACCCCGCCGGCGGCCTCCTCGGAGACGCCCTCGAGGCCTTCGACGAGAAGGACGTCAACCAGACGCGCCCGACCGTGACCAGCGCCCTCGACGGCTCCTTCCACGTCGCGTGGACGCGCCAGGACGCCAACGACCCGAACGACATCCCACGCGTCCATTTCACCCGTTTCGCCCCCGGCGCCACGGAGTCCGAGAGCGCAGGCCCGATCCGCATCGATCCGGGTCCGGTCGACAACCAGATCGCGCGCTACGCCAAGGAGCGGCTCCCCAACGGCGAGACCTACCTCGTGTCCTCGCGCGACTCGACCGGCGACAACGACATCGTCGTGCGCGACGGCACCTACGGCGGCTCGGCCACGCTAGGCCTGACCGC
>CAJXPN010001248.1 GCA_913058025.1 uncultured Myxococcales bacterium
GAGATTTCTGCCTGTCTCGTGGGCTCGGAGATGTGTATAAGAGACAGGTCATCGACGAGAACCTGCGCAACGCGTGCGGGGGCTGCGGCGAGGTCGCCCAGACCGACACCTGCAACAACGGCCTCGACGACGACTGCGACGGCGAGGTCGACGAGGGCTGCGCGTGCATCCAGAACTTCCAGGAGTGCTACAGCGGGCCGGCGGAGGCTGCCGGTGTGGGCGTGTGCGCGCGCGGCTCTCAGGGTTGTGAGGACGAGTTCCTCGCGGAGTGTCTGGGCTCGGTGCTCCCGGGCGTCGAGCTCTGCGGCCCGGACGGGCTTGGCAACGGTGAGGACGAGGACTGCGACGGAGCGGTCGACGAGGGCTGCGGCTGCGTCGAGCTCTCGACGCGCCCGTGCGGCGTGAGCGCTGGCGTCTGCGAGTACGGCGTCCAGACCTGCGCCGGCGGGAGCTGGGGAGCGTGCGCCAACGTCGTCGGTCCGACCGAGCCTGGCGACGAGGTCACCTGCGACGGCCTGGACAACGACTGCGACGGCGTGACCGACGAGGGCCTGCTCAACGCGTGCGGGAGGTGCGGTCAGTCGTGCTACTCGGAGGACTTCGACACCGCCACCGACGGCGACATCGCCGAGGGCGCCGAGCGCATCGACGCCAACGCGCCGAACAACCCGACGGGCCGATCGGGCGTCTCGCTCTCGAGCGAGACGACCTTCCTCCCGTACCTCTGGGCGGCGAACCACGACGACGACACCACCTCGAAGTTCAACACGGACACCAAGACCGAGGACGCGCGCTACTGGACCGGCGACAACCCGAGCCGTACCGCCGTGGACCTCGACGGCAACATGTGGGTCATCGGACGCAACGACGGCCGCGTCACCAAGATCTACGCGAGGATCTCGGACTGCGTGGACAGGGTGCGCAGCGACGGCCTGCCCGCCGACGGCATCATCCAGACCTCCTCGAACATCAACGGCGTGGTCACCGTGGTCAACTCGGCGGCTGCCCCCCTCGACGACGAGTGCGTGGCGTACAGCGGCCAGCCCGACCCGAACTTCACGTCGGGTCGAGGCGTGGCCATCGACTCCAACGGCGGCCTCTGGGTCGGCTACTCGAACAACGGCGGCGCGATCCAGAAGATCGATCCGTACACGTTCGTCGCCGAGCCCTCGATCATCACCACGAGCATCCCGCTGATGGCGCCCGACGCCACGGGCGCGCTCCAGCCCGTCGTCGACGGCGCGGGCGTCCAGCAGACCGGTAACTTCGGCCGCATCTACGGGATGGTCGGTGACTCGCAAGGCAACCTGTTCCTCTCCGGGCTCTTCGACTCCCACACCATCGCCCAGTACGACGTGAACGCCGGCCAGTGGGTGGCGATGTACACGGGCTCGCGCTGCGCGACCTACGGCATCGCCGTCGACGGGCAGGATCGTATCTGGGCGGGCTGTGGCTTCCATGGGTGGGGCGTCTCGGGCCCGCTGTCGTCCCAGGGCGGCGGCTTCGTCATGCTCGACCAGTCCACGAACTCGATGCACCGCTTCTACGCGCCCGCGGCGCTCGACGCGCGCGCCAACCAGCTCCCGAACCCCCTCGAGACACTCACGACCGGCTACCAGACCGTCACGGACGGGATGGACTGCGCGGGCGTGTGCGCCGACACGTTCAGGGTCACGGCGCTCGCCGTGGAGCCCGCGACCGGAGACATCTGGGGCGCGATCTACGCCAAGGGTTACATCGGCCGCCTGATCGTCGACGACGCCGACTACGCCCAGTCCACCTGGAGGTTCATCCCGGCGCTGCGCGAGGCCGACAACTCACCGATCGCCTCGGGCTACTCGGGAGGCATGCGCGGCGTGGGCTTCGACCCGACCGGCACCGCCTGGTACCTCGGCTCGGGCACCGACTTCGTGTTCGAGATCGACCCGACGCCGGGCGCCGAGGCGCGCGTCGCGCAGTACGACGTGGGCGTCGGATCGCACTACACGTACTCGGACTTCACGGGCGCGTCGTTGTTCAACTTCACCGCCCCCCGCGGGCTGTGGAGGACCTACTTC
>CAJXPN010001249.1 GCA_913058025.1 uncultured Myxococcales bacterium
ACGAGATTTCTGCCTGTCTCGTGGGCTCGGAGATGTGTATAAGAGACAGGGATGGAGATGTCGACGTGGACGCCGAGGTCGACGCGGTAGTCGATGCCACCGACGGTGATGAGCGCGTGCATGTGGGTCTCCTGTCGTGGGCCTTGCCGTGTCGTGTGGGGCGCGTGCGGTGTGGGGGCGGTCAGCTGTCGACCCAGGGGTCGAAGTGGAGGCCCTCGGAGTGTCGCCTGGAGGCCTCGGTCTCATAGTCGGAGCGGTGGGCGCCGAGCCACTCGAGCGCGGTGCCGCTGAGCATCCGCTCCTTCTGATCCGGGGTGAAGGAGCGCGTGGTCTCGATGAGGCGGCCAGGCTCGAGCTCCCCCAGGGGGAACGGGTAGTCGGTGCCCAGCGCGATCTGCTCGGGGCCGAAGAGGTCCACGAGGAACTCCAGGGCCTTGCGGTCGTGGACGAGCGAGTCGAGGTAGAAGCGGCGGAGCATGTCGGTGGGGTCGGTCTGCGTGCGGATCTGGCAGAGGTCGGGGCGCATGGTGAAGCCGTGCTGGATGCGCCCGATGGTCCCGGGGAAGGAGCCGCCGCCGTGGGCGAAGGCGAAGCGCAGCTTCGGGTACTTCTCGAGGACGCCGCCCATCATGAGCGAGCAGATCGCGCGCGAGGTCTCGGCGGGCATCGAGACGAGCCAGGGGAGCCAGTAGCTCGGGAGCTGGTCCATGCCCATCATGTCCCACGGGTGGACGAAGACGGCGGCGTCGAGGTCCTGAGCGGCCTCCCAGACGGGGGTGAACTGGTCGTCGTCGAGGTTGACGCCGTTGATGTGGGTGGCGATCTCGACGCCCTCGAAGCCCAGCCCGTTCACGCAGCGCTCGAGCTCGCGCGCGGCGAGGTCGGGGGCGTTCATGGGGATGGTGCCCAGGCCGACGAAGCGCTTCGGGTTCTCGGCGATGACGCCGGCCATGTCGTCGTTGAGGATGCGCGAGATGTCGAGCGTGTGCTCGGGCTTGGCCCAGTAGCTGAACATGACGGGGACGGTCGAGAGGACCTGGACGTCGACGCGGTGCTCGTCGCACTCGGTCACGCGCGTGGGGCCGTCCCAGAGGTTGGGGTCGACCTCCCGGAAGAACTCACCGTCGCGCATCATGCGGGTGCAGCCGCAGCCGTCGTGTTCGAGCCGTATGAACCCCCCGTAGCCGTAGCGTTCGCGCAGGTCGGGCCAGTTTTTGGGGAGGATGTGGGCGTGGATGTCGATCTTCATTGAGGGCCGTCGCGTGGGTCGTGGGCGAGCGATCCGGTAAGGCGGTCAAGGTCTTGGAGGTGTCTCACGAGGCGGCGTGGGTTGTCCAGCGGGCGAGGTGTGGCGGCGGCGCTCGAGGCATGTGCGGAGCGGCCGCGCGACGGCTTGTCATGTCTTTCGGCCTCGTGCACCGTGTTCTGCTCAAGACGAGTGGTGATGCTGACCGCGAACACTCCCGAGCCTTTGACGGTCCTCATGAGACTCGATGACGACGAACACGAGCCCCCTCACGCGACGCCTCGCGTGGACCGCGCGCGCGCCTTCGGGGCGCTCCTGGGCGCGCCGCTTTGTTCGTTTGCGGCGCCCTGGGGTTGGCTGGGCGCGGCGCTGGTGTTGTTCGGCGTGGTGCCGCTCTGGGGCGAGGTCTCGGCGATGTACGCGCGCCTCGAGCCGGCGCGCGCGCGCCGGGTGTCGGCGGCGGGGCCCTACCTCGCGCTGATCGTCGTGCTGGGGTGGGCGTTCTGGCCGCTCCCGATGGGGACGATGCCTGTCTCTCAGGACCACAACCACCACCTGCTCAACACGGCGATCCTCGTCGAGGACATGATCGGTCAGGGCAGGTTCTTCGGCTGGACCGACCGCGTGGGCAGCGGGCTGCCGTTCGGGGACGTGTATGGGACGGGCTCGTACGTGGCCACGGGGCTCCTCTCCATCGTGACGTGGGGGCTCGTCCCGCTCGAGCTCAGCTACACGTTCGGGATCCTGCTGGTCTTCGGGCTCGCGGCGGCGTCGATCACGGCGTGGGCGCGCGCGCTGGGAGCGCCGGGC
>CAJXPN010001250.1 GCA_913058025.1 uncultured Myxococcales bacterium
TACGAGATTTCTGCCTGTCTCGTGGGCTCGGAGATGTGTATAAGAGACAGACGTGGCTCTGGGGTCTGTCGCCGCTGGTGTGCCTGGCGACGCCGTCGGGGTCGTGGTCGATCGCGGCGTGCCTGGTGTGCATGGCGTGCGCGTGGGCCAGGGGCGGCAGGCACCTGGCGGCGCTGCTGGCGGTGACGCTGGCGATGGGGATGAGGCTGGAGCTCGTGGTGCTGTCGCCGGCGATCGCGTGGGCGGGGGCGAAGGCGTTCGAGCCCGGCCGCCACCGCGCGTGGGCTCCCTGGGCGCTGGGGCTCGGGCCCTGGGCCGCGGCGTCGGCGTGGGTGTTCACGGCGGTGCTCTCGGCGGGCGCGGCGGGCGCGTCGACGCGAGGTCTACACGGGGGTTGGCGTTCGAGCCTGCCGCTGGAGCTCGGGTGGTCGAGCGCGCCGGAGATGATCCTCGCGGCGTGGACGCTTGGGTTCGTGGCGCTGGCGGTGCGCTACAAGGGGCGCACGCCGGGGCACTGGATCGCGCTGGCGGTTCCTGCGCTGGCGCTGCCGTGGGTCCACGCGAGCGTGGCGTCGGGCGCGCCCGCGATGTTGGCCGCGCCGGCGCTCTTCGGGCTCCTGGGGAAGGCGAGCGAGGACCCCTCGGTGGAGCGCCCCCTCCTGGTCGGCTCCGCGGTGCTCTGGGCGTGGGGGATGGGTGCGTTCTGATGACCTTGTGCGAGTGCGCGAGGATGGTTTAGTGTGGAGGTCAGGTGTGAGGACGAGCATGTGTCGAGGTCGCGCCTCCAGTTGGTGGCCAGGCGAAAAGATGGGTCATCATGTCCGATGAAGAACATCAGGGGATAGGTATCGGGGAGGTCTCGGAGGCGACGATGGTCGTCGACACGTCCCTGTTCAAGAAGATCCAGGAGAGCCAACAGTCTCTCCAGGCGTACTTGATCGTGCTCACGGGCCCCGACGTCGGCAAGATGTACCGCCTCGAGGACATCGACCTGAGGCTGGGGCGCTCGGCCAACGTCGAGGTCCGCATCAACGACGTGGGCATCTCGAGGCAGCACGCGCGCGTCCTCAGGGATGGCCCCGGGGTCTACATCGAGGACCTCGAGAGCGTGAACGGGACGTTCCTGAACGGGGACAAGATCGGCGGCCGCGAGCAGCTGCGTGACGGGGACAAGATCACGCTCGGCTCGACGACGATCCTGAAGTTCACCTACCACGACAAGTTCGACGAGACGTTCCAGCAGCAGATGTTCGACGCGGCGCTGCGTGACAGCATGACGGGCGCCTTCAACAAGCGTTACTTCGTGGATCACCTCGAGTCGGAGTTCGCGTACGCGGCTCGGCACAACTCGGGCCTGACGCTGTGCATGTTCGACGTCGACCACTTCAAGAAGGTCAACGACACGTACGGCCACCCGGCCGGAGACGCGGTGTTGATCAAGCTGGCGTCGCTGGCGTTCAACTCGATCCGCAACGAGGACCTGTTCGCGCGCTACGGCGGCGAGGAGTTCGCGATCATCTGCCGGGGCGTGACGATGCGCCAGGTCGCGCACCTCGGCGAGCGCCTGAGGCGGACCGTCGAGAACTCCAGGATCGAGCACGACGGTCGCGTGATCCCGATCACGATCAGCGTCGGAGTGGCCGGGATCCCGGAGCTCTCGATGGAGTCCTCGAGCGAGCTGCTCGAGGCGGCGGACACCGCGCTCTACGCGGCCAAGCGCACGGGCAGGAACCGAGTGATGTTGGCGACACCCAAGTGAGCGGTCCGCGTCGTCTTCGCGTTCAACGAGGGGGGGAGAGCGTGGCGTCGATCGCCTCGCGCTCGACGTCCGTGCCGACGCGCGAGCGCTGAGCGCGCAGCGTGGCGTGCGCGGGGGCGCCGATGGAGCCCGCCGCGCGGAGCGCGCTCACGCGGACCTGGAGGTCGCCGTGGTCGAACAGAGCGACGAGCGAGGGGAGCGCGCGGGCGCCGCGGGCGCGCGCCATCGAGGCGATGGCGCGGTGGCGCATCGCGTCGGCCGGCGCGCGCAGCTTGGGCTTGACGCGCGCGAGGTC
>CAJXPN010001251.1 GCA_913058025.1 uncultured Myxococcales bacterium
AGTCCACCGCGAAGCCGCCTCTGATAGCACCACCAGCCATTCAACGCGGAGCCTCCTTGTCGCTTCGCCGCGAGCGCGAGCGAGCCAGGACGAGAAAACAAGCTGGTGAGGTCATCAACCTACGCGCCAGTCCACCGCGAAGCCGCCTCTGATAGAACCCCCACCATTCGACGCGATGCCTCCCTGTCGCGTCTGTGCGAGCGCGAGCGAGCACGCACGAGAAAGAGAGCGCGAACGCCTTACAGCGCCAAACGTTGACACTTTTCCGGGCCGGTGATAGAGCCGGTCGCGTTAACTCGTTAGAGCGACCCCCAAACCGCGCGCCCTGCGCGCGAGCATGACCGGAGCATCCCCCATGAAGCGTGCGCTTCTCTTGATCGGACTCATCGGTATCCTGGCGACCACCGCCGGCTGCTTCCGCACCAAGTTCGTCTACGCCGACCGCGCCCCCTCGATGCAGGTCGTCGACGAGACGCGCACGTACGCGCTCTTTGGCACGAGCGGCCCTGGTCAGCCCCTTCGCGCCGACAAGATCTGCCCCGCTGGTGTCGCCAGCGTCGAACAGGTCACGAACGTCGGCGACGCGTGCATCACCGGCCTCGCCTGTGGCGGCCTCATCTACGGCTCGAACACCGTTCAGATTACCTGCGCCCAGGGCACCGCCCACAACTTCTACCTCGACGCCGACGATGAAGTCATCGGCCACGAGGTCGTCGACCCCGACACCGGTGAGTCTGTCCTCGAAGAGTTCACCTCGGACGTCTTCTGAAGCCGTCCGAGCCGTCCTCCTCAATGTTGAAATACAGCACGTACGTCGCACCCGATAAGGAGTCTCCATGAAGCGCAAGCTCGCCGCGCTCGCCCTGCTCGCCGCCATCGCGCCTGCAACTGGCTGCTACCAGGACATGATCATCGTCGACAGCAAGTACAACCCGGGCAAGAACCTCCCGGACTACCAGACGACTCAGCTCAACCTCCTCGGCCTCGTCAACCTGAGTGGCCCCGTCAACGCGACCTCGGTCTGTCAGAACGGCCCCGGGATCGTACAGGTCAAGACGCTCATCACCTTGGGGGTCATCACGATCTCTCAGGCGTCCGTTTTCTGTAAGTGATGCGCGCGCGCGCCGCGGTGACGTGCGTGATCATCACGTCGTCTCTGTGTCGCCCCGCCGACCTCTCGGCGCAGGACGCGACCCCGCCGCGCGCGCAGATCCTTCACTTCGAGGCCACCTGGGGTGAGGCGCGCGTCGCGCGCGCCTCCCTCTCGATCGCCTGCCCCGCGCGCGACGCGGGCGTCTCCTCCCTCACCGCACGCACGCTCGACCTCGCCGAGCAGGTCCACCCTCTGCGCCTGCGCCTCGACTCCTCCACGCCCCACGGCGCGAAGACGCCCACGCGCGCGCGCACGGTCATCGTCGAGCAGGGCAGGGCGCGCTCCTACGACTCCGCGCTGAACCCGGGCTCCGTCACCACGCTCGCCGCCGTCGCTGGCAACGAGCGCTCGCCGCGCACGACCCCTACGCTCCAGCCCGCGCACGACCTGTTGAGCTGGGCGCTCGCGCTCGGCGCCGACGCCGTCGCGCTCCGCGACGCGTCACCGATGCTCGTGTGGGATGGCTGGAAGCTCGCGCTCATCGACCCCGGCGTGCCCGAGCGGGCGAGGCTCATCACGCCCGCTGGTGTGCGGGACGTCTGGCGTGTCGGGCTCACGCGCACTCGCCTCGACCGCGAGGCGTCACCCGAGCCTTACGGCGTCGTCTACTACGGTGACGACGCGCTCCCCGTCGGCGTCGACCTCACGACCCCGCTCGGCGCGACGCGGGTGCGCCTGGCGCGCGTCGAGACCTCACCCTGCGACTGACGCGAGGCGTCAGGTCGCCGCGATCCTCTTCGAGAACCGCTTGAACTCGGGATGCTTGGCGTGACCCAGCGTCCCGAACACCAGCGTCTCGGTGTTCGTGATCAGCGCGCCGGCTCGCCGGAGCTGTTCGAGCCCGTTGGACTTGTGCTGTCTCTTATACACATCTGACGCTGCCGACGATCTACTCTGTG
>CAJXPN010001252.1 GCA_913058025.1 uncultured Myxococcales bacterium
ATCTACACAGAGTAGATCGTCGGCAGCGTCAGATGTGTATAAGAGACAGGTGCATCTCGTCCTCGCTGATCTCGGACTCCTTCTCGAGCTCCTTGACCGTGTCGTTGGCCTCGCGACGCGCGTTGCGCAGGGAGATCTTGTGCTCCTCGCCGATTCGACGCGCGACCTTGGTGAGCTCCTGACGGCGCTCGCCGGTGAGCGGCGGGATCGGCAGGCGCAGGATCACGCCGTCGTTCGACGGGTTGAGCCCGAGGCCGGCTGACGAGATCGCCTTCTCGATGAGGATCAACATCGGCTTCTCCCAGGGGGAGATCGTGATCAGGCGGGGGTCCGCGACCTTGAGCGCGGCCACCTGGTTGAGCGGCACGACCTGGCCGTAGTACTCCACGCGCACGCCGTCGAGCATGCCCAGGCTCGCGCGCCCGGTGCGCAGCTTGCCGAGCTCACGGCCCAGGCCCTGGAGCGTCTCCTCATTGTTGTCGCGGAGCTCCGCGAAAATCTCATCCAACATAGCTTCATCCTCGTGGGTCTGGGTTCTACGGCGCACGCCGTCACGCGGGACACACTAACCGATGCGGATGGACGCCATCAAACCGTGATTGCGCGCCTCAGACCTCTTCGGGCGCCACGATCGTGGTGCCCACCTCTCCGCGCACGGCCGCGGCCATGTTCCCCGTCTTGTTCACGTCGAAGACGACGATGGGCAAGCGGTTGTCCATGCACAACGCGATCGCGGTCGGGTCCATCACGCGGAGGTTCTCCGCGAGCACCTGCTGGTAGGTCAGGCGCTCGTAGCGCACCGCGTCCGGGTCGATCTTGGGGTCGGCGCTGTAGACGCCGTCGACCTGGGTGCCCTTGAGGATGACCTCGGCGTCGATCTCCATGGCGCGCAGCGCGGCGGCGGTGTCGGTCGTGAAGTACGGGTTGCCCGTGCCAGCGCCGAAGATCACCACGCGATCCTTCTCCATGTGTCGCATCGCGCGGCGTCGGATGTAGGGCTCGGCGACCTCCTTGATCTCGAGCGCGGTGAGTACGCGCGTGGGCACGCCGAGGCGGTTCTCGAGCGCGTCCTGGAGCGCGAGCGCGTTGATCACGGTCGCGAGCATGCCCATGTAGTCGGCCGACGCGCGGTCCATGCCCGCGGTCGAGCCGGCGATCCCGCGGAAGATGTTGCCGCCGCCGATGACCACGCCGACCTGCACGCCGGCAGCGCGCACGTCGCGGATCTGCTCGGCGAGGTCGTTGAGGACGGCGGGCTTGATGCCATAGCCAGCGTCTCCTTGCAGCGCCTCACCGGAAAGCTTGAGCAGGACCCTCTTGTACTTCATCTCGCACCTCGACTCTTGGTACCCACGCGGGCGCGCCACACGCGCTCCCGCACCTTCGAACGCGCCCGCGCGCGCTTAGATTCTCACGCGCGCCCCGCCCTCGCGGGGCGGGGCGCGCAAAAAGAGGGCGCCGCCTTCACTGAAAGCGACGCCCTCTCACGCACCCAGGGGGCGCCTCAGCCGTTCTTCAAGGTCGCGGCGACCTCATCGGCCAGGTTCGACTCGACCTTCTCGATGCCCTCACCGACCTCGAAGCGGACGAACCCGATGACCTGAGCGCCGGCGGCCTTGGCGAAGGCCTCGACGGACTTGCCGTCCGGGTCCTTCACGAAGGGCTGCGCGAGCAGGCTGTGCTCGTTGCGCCACTTCGCCATCTTGCCCTGCATGATGCGGGGGATGAGGTGCTCGGGCTTGCCCTCCTCGGCGAGCTGCGACGCGAAGATGGCCTCCTGAGCCGTGGCCTCGTCGGCGTCGACGTCGTCGGCCGAGAGGTACTTCGGACGCATCGCCGCGGCGTGCATCGCGATGTCGCGCGCGAGGTCGGCGTCGCCGCCCTTGAGCGCCACGAGCACGCCGATCTGGTCGCCCGGGTGCAGGTAGCGCCCGATCACGCCGCCGTCGGGCGTGGTGACGCGCTGCACGCGGCGCAGCTTCAGGTTCTCACCGATCGTGCCCTGTCTCTTATACACATCTCCGAGCCCACGAGACAGGCAGAAATCTCGT
>CAJXPN010001253.1 GCA_913058025.1 uncultured Myxococcales bacterium
CTACACAGAGTAGATCGTCGGCAGCGTCAGATGTGTATAAGAGACAGGATCATGGTGAAGAGCAGGGGACGCGTGGGTCGAGCGCGCATGGAAAACCTCGGGTCTTGTGTCGTACCCAGGAGTGTAACATGTTTTGTCCGCTCGGTTACAAGACGCAGCGCGTCATACGATCGTGCTCCATCCGGCGCGCGCGCTCACTCGTACGAGATGAGCAGCGCGGAGATCTGGTAGTTGGGTTGGGTGTGGTTCGAGTCGTTCCACGCGCAGCCCTGGTCGAACGCGCAGCCCTCGCACGTGTCGGCTTCTGGCCTGCACGTGTTCTCGTAGGGGCTCGTGGTGTAGGTGATTCCGAGGTCGCGATCGCCCCCGGCCGCGCCGAGGTCGATCGTCCAGTCATGCGCTTCGCCGCCAGGGCACCAGCCCGCGCGCGGTGAGGTCACGTTGCCGAGTTGGTTCTGCGGCACGCTGGAGTCGCAGTCCGTGCGCCAGACCAGGTCCCGGTGCTCGACGCCGTCGACCTCGAAGATGTGGAACTGCGGGCAGAACTCGGCGCAGTTGTCGAGGTTGCCCTGGCCGTGGCCGGTGATGAAGACACGCAGCGCCGAGCGCGACGCGCCCGCCGCGACCGTCCCCTCAAGCTCGCCGAGCTGCTCGTCGATGGAGGACGCGGGGTCGCCGACGTTCACGCGCGTCATGGGGAGGACGGGGGAGACGTCGACGACGGGCCGCTCGGGGACGCCGCCGGTGTAGTCGAGCGAGGCGTCGACGAGCCACCCGTCCCCGTTTTGATGCCCGGGGCCGACCCAGGTGTCGATGAAGACGCGGAACGTGACGTCACCCTGGATCAGCGGGCGCAGGTCCGTCAGATCGATCCTCCACGACGCCCCTATCCTGTACGGCGTGATGAAGCGGGAGAGCTCGACGTAGCGCTCGTCTTCTTCCCCGGCGCGCTCGACGAGGCCGAACGAGCCGAGGCGATCCCACCAGTCACAGCGCGTGCGGTTCGGGCATCGCAGCGCGAAGTCGAGCTCGATCGAGGCGTAGGACTCCTCGGCGCCCGGGAGCGTGACCTCGACGTCGACCTCTCGGCGGTTCTGCCCCTCGTCCCAGCCGGACCAGTAGACGTGCTCTCCGGCGAAGACCTCGACGCGCTGATCCTCGCCCAGCCTCGGCTGAGCGTCCGGCCGCTGGTCGGGGCCTGCGTCCGCGACAACGTCGTCCACGAGCGTGACGGCCTCCTCCTTCGGTTCGTTAGAGCACCCGAGCGCGAGGGCGACGAGGTAGAGGGGGGCGAGGCATGTGGTGCGGTTCATGTGTTCTGACCGTGCGCGGATGGGGCTGCTCGATGTGTATGAGGGCGTCCTCGTCGAGGAGCGCGAGCTCTCAGGATGCAATGACTCAGATGTTTTGATTCGCGTCTGGCGTTTTGCTAGCTACTCCCTCCACGGCCCTCGGGGGATCCGAACTATGTCGTCGAGAGTTCCTCAGTCGATACCATTCAAGGTCAAGAATACATGATGAAGATCAAAGTCCGTAACGTCCTCGTATCCGCCACTCTCGCCGCTGGCGTAATGGTCTCCCCGCTCATCGGGTGTGGCGACGGTGAGGAAAACAACATCCAGAACAACATCCAGAACAACGTCGAGGGCACCTTCGGCTCGGTGACGGTCGCCGACCAGACGGCCGACCCGGCCAACACCGTGACGATCGCGGAGGTCGTGTCGGTCGGCGCTGGCTTCATCGTCATCCACGCCGACGAAGCCGGCTCCCCCGGCGAGGTCCTCGGCCAGACCGCGGTCGCTGACGGCACCAACGCCGACGTGACCGTCGAGCTCAGCCGCGACGCGATCGACGGTGAGACGCTCTACGCGATGCTCCACGTCGACCTCGGCGTCGAGGGCACCTACGAGTTCCCCGGCGTCGATGTCCCCGCGAACGAAGGCACTGGCGGCCTCATCGCTCCGTCGTTCGAGGTCACCGTGGCCGGTGAGGCGTTCGGCTCGGTGACGGTCGCCGACCAGACGGCCGACCCGGCCAACACCGTGACGA
>CAJXPN010001254.1 GCA_913058025.1 uncultured Myxococcales bacterium
CTCTCCGCCTGGGCGACTCCGTTCCTGGCGCGGCAGGTCTTCGGGAACGCCATCCAGCTGCCCCTCCCGCTAGGCCCGGACGCGCGCACCTCGCGCGTGGTCCGCGCGATCGTACGCGCGAACGACCTCACACTGCTCACGCGCTTCACCCCGGAGCTCGACTGATGCGCACCTCTCTACTCATTGGCGCGCTCGCGCTCGCGCTCGGCGTCTCGGCGTGCGGCGCCGCGCCCATCCCTCAACAGGGCGACCCCTGCGAGTCGATCGCCGACTGCGCGGCGGCCCCTGGGCTGGCGTGCCTCGACGCGACCTGCCAGGTCATCCCATGCTCGCGAAGCTCAGCGTGCCCCATGGGCGCCGCGTGCGTCCGCGGGTCGTGCGCGGCCGCCGAGTGCCTCGACGACGTCGACTGCGTCGACTCGAGCTGCTTCGAAGGTGAGTGCGTGCGTGGCCTGTGCGACCTCACCGAACAGTGCGAGGCCGACGAGGTCTGCCGCGGCGTGCCGCCGCTCTGCCAGCAGCCACCCGACATCTGCGTGCGTGACAACGAGTGCCCTCTCGACCTCGTCTGCCGGATCTCCACGGGGGAGTGCGAGGCGGGCTGCTCCGACGACACGAGCTGCGGCGAGCGGGCGTACTGCGACGGACGAATCTGCCGCCCGCTGTGCGCGTCGAACGCCGAGTGCTCCGCGCTCGAGGCGTGCTCGGAGGGCCGCTGCTCTCCGCGCTCGAGCTGCTCGGGCGCGGCCGACTGCCCCGACGGCTCGCCCAACCGCGACCCCGTCACCTGCCAGTGCTTCGAGTGCCGCGACGACCCCGACTGCGCCGAGGCCCGCGGCGAGGCCTGCGTGGGCAACTCCTGCGTCTACTGCCCGACGCGCGCGACCGAGTCGGCGACCTGTGACGCGCTGGGGCTCGTGTTCGACCGCGGCTGCTGCCTGGGCTGCCTCGAGGACGCCGACTGCGACACCACCATCGGCGAGGCCTGCGAGGCGGGCCGCTGCCTCGACCCCATCCGCCAGACCTGCCTCACCGACGTCGACTGCCCCCCTGGCCTGCTCTGCGACGGCGACCGCTGCGTCGCGGACACGTCCACCTCAGAATGCGACACCCAGGCCGACTGCCCCTCCAGGCGTGCGTGCTATGAAGACGGCGTCTGCCGCGAGGCCTCCGACATCTGCGACCCGGGCTGTCCCTCCCCTGGGCGCTGCGTCGCGTCGCCTGGCGACTCCATCGGTTCCTGCATAGGGTGCACCGAGCACTGCGCGCAGGACGGCTGCCCGGCCGGCCTGCGCTGCGTCGTCGACCCCGGCGCGGCCGAGGGGTACTGCGCAGACGTCGGCTTCTTCGGGCTGTGCGACTGACCCCTCACTCCACCGGTCGCGTCACGGACGACCGCGTCTGCGACGCGCACGCCGCGCAGATCATCGAGCTCTTCATCTCCGGCTCCTCTCGCCCCGCCGGGTCATCCACCGGGCATGAGCCGGTGGTAGTGTTTCGCGATCCAATCAAAACGGGCCCATTCGAATCAGAACCATTCAAGAGAGGATCTGGGGGCACCTCGCCGCGGCGCTCGAGGCGAGGTTCGGCCAGACGAAGCTGCCGGGCTGAGCGCTCAGCCTGGCGCGCGCGGGTCGAACACGGGGGAGTCGGGGAACGCCTCGCGCAGCGCGCCGAGCAGCGCGCCCCGAGGGACTCCAGGGCCGGCGACGCTGTGGGGGTTCGCGCTGACGGCGGCGAGCTCGGGGGCGGCGCCGACGCGGCACTCCCAGCTCCGGGTGAGCTTGCCCAACAGGCGGCGCGAGATCTGGACGCTCGTGCCGTCGGGGACGATGAGCGCGCGGGCGCATCCGCCAGGGGCGCCAGGCGCCGCGAGCAGGCGCTCGGCGACCGCGTCGGAGACGAGCCCGGGGATGGCGATGCCCATCGCGCCGTCGCCGAAGACGACGCGGTCTCGTCGCAGCGCGACGAGCGCGCTGTGGGAGGAGAGAGGGCGAGGCTCGATGCCGGGGCCGCCCACGAGCGCCCTGCCCTGCGCGGTGGACGCG
>CAJXPN010001255.1 GCA_913058025.1 uncultured Myxococcales bacterium
GCAGCGTCAGATGTGTATAAGAGACAGGGTCCATGGGGGCGTCGGTCGGGTCGATCGTGTCCGCGTGCGGGTCGGCGGCCTCATCCAACGGCCCCGTACCGAACCGGGGCTCGTCGCGCTGGCTGGAGAAGTCCCCGAGGAGCTCCTGGCGGCCGGGACCCTGCGGCGTACGCACGGCCACCGAGAGCGGGGGCGTCGGCGACGGGCCAGGTGACGAGTCGCGCGCGGCCGCGTTCCCCTCCGGCGAGGTCATGCTCATCGAGGTCGCCGAGACGCCGACGATGTCGCGGACCTCCTCGAGCGCCTCGTAGAGGTCGTCGGCGTCGGCGTAACGCTCGATCGGTTCTTTGTTCAGGCACTTCAGGATGAGCGCCTCGAGCGGCGCGGGGACGTCCACCCGTGGGTTCGCGTCGCTTGGGCGCGGCGGGGCGTCGTTGATGTGCTTGTGCAGGATCGCGAACTTGTTCTTCCCCGAGAACGGCAGCTTCCCCGTGAGCGCGTAGAACATCAGGATTCCCAGCGCGTACAGGTCCGACTGGGGCGTGGCGCCGTCGCCACGCGCCTGCTCGGGCGCCATGAACTCGGGGGTGCCGAAGATCGCGCCGGTCTGGGTCTGTGGTGCGTCGACGCTGTCTGTGATCTTGGCGATGCCGAAGTCGAGGATCTTGACCGAGTAGCGGCCCCTCGAACCCGGGACGAGCATCACGTTGTCGGGCTTGAGATCGCGGTGGATCACGCCGACCGAGTGCGACTTCGCGAGCACCTCGCAGAGCTGCTTTCCGATCGAGATCACGAGGTCGAACCGGAGCGGCCCGACGCGCTTGAGCGTCTTCGTCAGGCTCTCGCCTTCGATGAACTCGGTGATGATGTAGAGCGCGCCGTCCTCGTGCTGCCCGTACTCGAGCAGCGTCACCGCGTTCGGGTGGCTCACGCGGGCGTAGGAGCGGGCCTCGTTGATGAACCGGTGCGCGATCGCCTCGTCGGAGATGAACTTGCGCTTGAGGAACTTCACGGCCACGCGCTGGTGGAGCGAGGCGTTCACGGCGAGGTAGACCTCGCCCATCCCGCCCTTGTCGATGAACTCCGTGATCTCGTACTTACCGGCGATCATGTGGCCGATGTAGCCGACGTCCTCGATGTCGAGGCGCTCGAGCGCGACGCCGCATCCCACGCAGACCAGGTTCAGGTTGGACTGGGGCGTCATGCACTTCTTGCAGACGTTGACCACGCTCTTTCCACCGGGTTGAGACGAACGCATCGACTCCTCGGAGTCGCTCGCTGGCGACTGTTCCCCCGACCCGTAAGGTGTCGTGTGCGAGACCCCGGACCCCTCGTCCGCGGACCGCGGCGATCGCGCTCGCGCGCGCTCGCTTCTCTCGAGCTCGTCTTCCACTCCGTCCGCCGCCTCCATGCGTGCGCTCGCCCTCGCGCTCGCCACGCATTATTGGGCCCGCAGGATGATGACGCAACTTCCTTCGCCACTCCTGGGCCCTCACCATCCGAACACCCCCCATCGAGCGCGCCATTCCTCCCCTGCACTCACGCTCGCCCTCGCCGCGCTCGCTTGCTAACCTCGACGACCTGGAGCGCTCGCCCGCGGCTCCACGATCCGGCGCGTGGGCGAGGCCGTTCGGCCCCGCCTTTTCGCTCGCCCACCTTACAAGGTACAACGGGACACCACCTCGACGTCGACGACACCATGATCTCAAAGACCTTCATTCAGGAGCTCACGGAGAACGCGCACGTTCGCACGTCGTTCCTCGTCACGCAGAAGACGCTGAGGAGCACGCGCACGGGCTCGTCGTACCTCTCGGTGACGCTGGGCGACCGCACCGGCACCATCGAGGCGCGCGGTTGGGAGGCCGCCGAGATCCTCGACCAGCGGTTCCAGGCCCACGACTTCGTCGTGGTCCAGGCGCAGGTCACCTCCTACCAGGGCACGCTCCAGCTCAAGCTCGTCGACGTCGAGCGCCTCGACGACCACGAGGTCGAGCCCTCCGACTACTCTGTCTCTTATACACATCTCCGAGCCCACGAGACAGGCAGA
>CAJXPN010001256.1 GCA_913058025.1 uncultured Myxococcales bacterium
CGAGATTTCTGCCTGTCTCGTGGGCTCGGAGATGTGTATAAGAGACAGGTCCCAGTCGACGACCTCGGGGAGGTCGGGCTCGGCGCGCTCGAGGGGGGCCTCGTGGAGCGGGTTGTGGAAGAGGAAGGTGATCGCGCCGAGGCCGACCTCGTCGCCGGGTGTGAGCAGGACGGGCTCGTCGTCGACGGCGACGCGGTTGACGTAGACGCGCTGTCGCGCGCCGAGCGAGGCGACCTCCCAGTCGCGGGCGCCGACGGGGCGGAGCTCGGCGTGCCGGAAGGCGACGTAGCGGCGCTCGCGCTCGGGGAGGCCGCAGAGGTCCCAGTCGGGTTGCGCGGGCGCCGCGTGTCCGTCGAGCGAGAAGGCGCGCCCGAGGACGTGGGGGCGGCGGCCGGAGAGGATGTGGCGCGGCCCGCAGATGGCGCCGAAGCGGCTCAGGAAGAGGGAGGGCTCGAGGTCGGCGCCGAGGAGCTCCTCGCGGGCGCGTTCCCAGCGCGCGCGGGCGTCCTCATGGGCGGTGACGCGCCAGGTGTGGACGCCGAGCGTGAGCGTGTCGCCGGTGACGAGGGGCAGCGCGGCGCCGAGCCGGAGCTCTCGCCCCGAGATCGCGGTGACGACGCGTGGCGAGACCGAGCGAGCCGTCCAGCCGCTCGAGGTCAGCTCGAGCAGGGCGTGGGGCGCCGAGAGCCGGTAGAGCTCGTGGTCGTAGAGGTGCATGGGCGTGAGGTCGACGGGGCCGTGGTGTGGGCTGAAGCGGCCAATGAGCGCGCGCGGGCCGTGGAGGGACTGGTGGGCGCCGTCCGGGCTCTCGAGCGAGAGCAGCGGCGGGAGCGCGTGGGCGGCGTCGAGCGAGGGGTCACGCGGCTCGGCCCAGCCGCGGACCGCGTCCAGGTCGACGTGCGCGTCGAGCGCGCCGGAGGTTCGGCGCGCCCAGTAGCGCAGCCGCTCGGTCTCGTGTTCCTTGCTCAACGGGTGTGCTCGTGGGTCACCAGTCTCTGCTCGGTTCCGTCAGGGAGTCGCGCCAGGTCTCGCCGATGAGGTCGACGAGCTCGTCGAGGGCGTCGTCGTCCACGGCGTAGTTCGTCTCGCTCGTGTCGACGTCGACGAGCGGCGCGTCCTCATAATGGGCGAAGTAGTTGTGGTAGAGGCCGCTGAGGCGCTCGA
This sequence comes from uncultured Myxococcales bacterium, assembly GCA_913058025.1. Taxonomy (GTDB): domain Bacteria; phylum Myxococcota_A; class Bradymonadia; order Bradymonadales; family Bradymonadaceae; genus CAJXPN01. The sequence goes on from CAJXPN010001256.1 coordinate 1,165, forward strand.
GGTAGGCCGGGTCCATGTTCTGTTCGTAGTCGCGCCCGCGCTTCTCGATGCGCCCGAGCAGAGTCTCGACGGGGGCGCGCAGGTGGACGACGACGTCGGGTGAGGCGACCTGCGTGGTCAGGATGTTGTACATCCTGTCGTAGAGGGCGAGCTCGTGGTCGTTGAGCGTGAGGCCGGCGAAGAGGCGGCACTTCACGAAAAGGTAGTCGGAGACGTGCGCCGAGGAGAAGAGGTCGGTCTGCGTGAAGTCCTCCTGCTGCCTGTAGCGGCTGAGCAGGAAGAACATCTCGGTCTGGAAGGCGTAGCGCGAGGGGTCCTCATAGAAGGACGCAAGGAAGGGGTTCTCCTCGAAGATCTCGAGGACGGTGCGCGCGGCGAAGCGCTCGGAGAGGCGGCGCACGAGCGTCGTCTTGCCGACCCCGATGGGCCCCTCCACGACGATGTACCTGGGCATCTGCTCTTTCCGGGGCAACCTCACACCTCGCTTCCTGGGCGCCACGCGCCGTCGACGTTCGACCTCTTGGGAGCACAACGTAGCAAACTCGCGCGGGGGTCTACCAGCCTGCAAAGCGCTGGACGGTTCGTGCGCGGGGAGGTTAGATCTGGAGGCCGAGAGAGACGGCCCCGAGCGGCCTGAGCCACGAGCGCCCCCATGCAGTATGCCCACCACGTCGCCGCGATCACGATGGCGAGCCTCACGACGCTGGCGCCCGCCCTCGCGAGCGCCCAGGACGACGAGCGCGCGCCGCTCAAGCTCGTCGTGCTCGACGTCGCGCAGAAAGGCGGCGCGTCGGCCACGAAGTCTCTGGCGCGCGAGCTCCAGGACCTGGACCTGTCTCTTATACACATCTGACGCTGCCGACGATCTACTCTGTGTA
>CAJXPN010001257.1 GCA_913058025.1 uncultured Myxococcales bacterium
TCGGCAGCGTCAGATGTGTATAAGAGACAGACGGCGACGCGTGCGTCCTGCCTCCATAGAGGTAGTCCTCATAGATCTCGTCGCTCACCACGAGCACGCCCTCCATCGCGCACAGCTCGGCGATCGCCGCGGCGTCTTCGGCCGAGAGGACCGCGCCGGTCGGGTTGTGCGGGCTGTTCACCACGACCGCGCGCGTGCGCTCGTTCATCAGCGTCGCGAGCGCGTCGAGGTCCGGGCGCCACCCCGCGGCGCCGTCGAGCGGGTACGCCACGGGCACGCCGCCCGCCGCCCTCACCAGGTTCGGGTACGCCGGGAACCCGGGGTCGGGCACCAGCACCTCGTCCCCCGGCTCGACCACGCCCAGGATCGCCACCGCCAGCGCCTCCTGCACGCCGCTCGTGATCATCACCTCCTCGGGGGTGATCCCGTAGCGGCGAGCCACGGCCTCACGCGCCGACGGCTGGCCGGCGTTGGGTCCGTACGGCGCGCGCCCCGCGCGCGCCGCGCGCTCGACGGCCTCCCTGGCGGCCAGCGGGACGTCGAGGTCGGGCTGACCCAACCCAAGATCCAGCGTCTCGGGGCGCATCTTCGCGCGCACAGATCGGATCAGCGACGGCTCGATCGACGACGCACGCGTCGAGACGCTCCACCCCCTCATCGCAGCGCTTCCTCGAGCGCAGCGCGCGCGTCGGTCTTCTCGTCTCGATACTTCACGATGAGCGCCGCCGCGAGCATCAGGCCTCGCCCCGCCGCCCACTCACCGCGCGCAGGCCGCGCACCCGGCACCACCACCGCGCCAGGCGGGATGATCAGCGGCGAGTCGGCCGTCGCGCGCAGCTCGCGCTCGTGCACGAGGTCGTACACCGGCGTCGACGCCGTGAGCACCACGCCCGCGCCGATCACGGCCCTGGCGCCCACGCGCACGCCCTCGTAGAGGCCCGTGTTGCCTCCCACCAGCGCGTCGTCCTCCACGATCACGGGCGACTGACCCACCGGCTCGAGCACTCCGCCGATCTGCGCGCCCGCCGACAGGTGCACCCGCGCGCCGATCTGCGCGCACGACCCGACCAGCGCGTGCGAGTCGACCATCGTCCCCTCGCCCACGTACGCCCCGACGTTCACGAACGCCGGCGGCATGATCGTCACGCGCTCACCGATGTAGGCGCCGCGGCGCACCGAGCTGCCCCCGGGCACCACGCGGATCGTGCGCTCGACGACCGGGAGCCGCTGCGCCGGGTACGTGTCCTTGTCGCTGAACTGGAGGTCGGCGCCACCCATCTCGACGACCTGACCGAGCCTGAACCCGAGCAGGATGCCGCGCTTGACCGAGGCGTTCGCCTCCCAGCCCGACCCCGTCTGGTGCGCCGCGCGCAGGCGGCCTGACTCCAGCCCCTCGAGCAGCGCCTCGAAGACCTCCTTGCCCTCCTCTCGATCGAGTCCCTGTCCTGCGGCGTACAGCGCGTCAACGCGCTCGAGCAGATCTGCGTCCGTCATCCTGTCTCTCCTCGTCGTGGGTATCCGTCATGAAAAACCGCGCGCCCCTGTCGGGAGCGCGCGGTTCATCCTGTCACTTCGATGCCTGGCGCTCCGATCACTCGGGGGCGCCCTCTGCCTTCTCTCCGTCCGCCTCGGGCGCGTCGCCCGGAGGCGTCTTGGCCGCTGGCTTCGCGCCGTTCGTCGCGCCGGGGATCGGGATCGTGTTCTCGTTCACCTTGATCTCGATGGGGGGCTTGGCCGAGTCGCCATCGGTCTTGGTGGCGTCGGTCTTGGTGGCGTCGGGCTTGGTCGCGTCGGGCTTGGTCGCGTCGACCTTGCCAGGCTCGGAGCCGAGCGGCGAACCGTCGGGGTTCACCTCGAGCGCGCCCTCCTCGATGATCGGATCACCGGAGACAGCCGTCACCTCGGAGCTGTTCGACAGATCCAGCTCCGACTGTGGCTTACTGGAGAGCCACGACAGCAGCAGGCTCATCGACATGTAGATGGCCGCGCAGGCCACCGTCGTCTTGGCGAGGAAGCCGCCAGCGCCGCGGCCGCCGAAGACC
>CAJXPN010001258.1 GCA_913058025.1 uncultured Myxococcales bacterium
GAGATTTCTGCCTGTCTCGTGGGCTCGGAGATGTGTATAAGAGACAGCTGTACGCGTTCTTCCACCCGATCGTGCGTCGGGTGTCGAAGGGCGGGAGGGTGCTGGTCGTGGGGAGGCCGGTCGAGGAGGCTGACAGCGCGTCGTCGGCCGCGGCGCGCGCGGCGCTCGAGGGCTTCACGCGTTCGATCGCCAAGGAGGTCGGCCGGAAGGGCGCGACCGCGCAGCTCCTGTACGTCGCCGAGGGCGCCGAGGAGGCGATGGCGGGGCCGGTGAGGTTCTTCCTGTCGCCGCACTCGGCGTACGTCTCCGGGCAGCCGCTGGCGGTGAGCGCGGACGTGAAGCCCGCCGACGGGCCGTGGGTGAAGCCGCTCGAGGGCCGCGTGGCGCTGGTGACCGGCGCGGCGCGCGGGATCGGCGCGGCGACGGCTCGTCGCCTCGCCCAGGAGGGCGCGAAGGTGGTGTGTCTGGACCTGCCGTCGGACGGGGACGCGCTCGAGGCGATCGCCAGGGAGGTCGGCGGGCAGGCGCTCGGCTGCGACCTGACCTCGGCCGACGCGCCCGCCCAGATCGTCGAGGCGCTCGAGGGCCTGGGCGGCGTGTACGCGGTCGTCCACAACGCGGGGATCACGCGGGACAAGACGCTCGCGCGCATGAAAGCGGAGCACTGGGGGCTGTGCGTGGACGTGAACCTGAGGGCGATCGAGCGGGTGACTGCGGCGCTGGTGGACGAGGGCGTGCTCTCCGAGGGCGGGAAGATCGTGTGCCTCTCGTCGGTCGCCGGGATCGCCGGGAACGTGGGCCAGACGAACTACTCGTCGGCGAAGTCGGGCCTGCTCGGGTTCGTGTCGCACGTGGCGCCGGCGCTGGCGGGCTCGGACGTGACGATCAACGCGATCGCGCCGGGCTTCATCGAGACGAGGATGACCGACGCCATCCCCATGGCCACGCGCGAGGTGGGCCGCCGGTTGAACAACCTGAGCCAGGGGGGCCAGCCGATCGACGTCGCCGAGGCGATCGCGTTCCTCTGCTCGCCGAGCTCGTCTGGGGTGACCGGTCAGGTGCTCCGCGTGTGCGGCGGGATGATGATGGGCGCGTGATTTCTTTGCGTCATGCCGCGTCATGACGCGCGTCATGACGCAGTGCGCGTATGGCTCAAGTTATTGAAAGGAGAAGTCTTTTGGTCGTCTCCTTTCGTTTTGACGCGGTGCGTTATTTTTCTCTTGTGACGCGGTGCGTCATCAGTTACCTTTCATCTCGTCGACGGGGAGAGGAACCCTCTCACCGGGTCTCAACGAGATGCCCACCCGTCACGAAGGAGAAGAGAAGATGGCGAACATGCTCATGGAAAAGATCGGCGGGACCGATGCTGGCGTGAAGGTTCAGCAGGAACTCGAGCGCCGCGTCGAGGAGACGCGTGATCGGGTCGACGCCCTCCGCGTCGAGATGGACCGTCGCAAGTCGGTCGCCGTGGGTTCGGTCAAGGACGAGGCCGCCAGCCGCGCCTTCACCGCCAGCGAGACCGCGCTCTCCACCGCCTCAAGCCTGCTCGGCCGGATCCACTCCGCCTCGCCGCTCAAGATCGACGCGGTCAAGGCCAGGACCCGGCGGCTCGCGAGCTGCGCCAAGGGCATGGCGCGACGCCGTGACGCCATCGCAGCTCCTCCCATCGAGGGTTACGACGCGCTCAACGTCAAGAAGGTCAACGCCTCGCTCGAAGGCCTGAGCTTCTACGACCTCCGGAAGGTCGCCGCTTACGAAGTGGCGAACAAGAATCGAGTGACGGTGCTTCGAGAGATCGAGCGCCTCACGGCCTGACCCGGCCGGTATACAATTCGCCGACCGCCCCTCCAACGGGCGCGAGGCCAACAGCTCGCGGTGTCCTTTTGGGTCGGGACACCGTGTAGAGCGCGCTCCGGCGCGCCGCCGACGCTCCCCACCATAGACGGCCTGGGGAGCGTCGGTGTTTCTTGTGTGTGGTGGTGCGCTAGTGTGGGGGCGGAGAGTGTGGGGCCTGTCTCTTATACACATCTGACGC
>CAJXPN010001259.1 GCA_913058025.1 uncultured Myxococcales bacterium
AGAGACAGCCAGAGCGGGAGCGTGGGGTCGGTGACGCCGCCGTAGCGTTGGTCGTGCATGCGCAGAGAGGTCACGCCGCCGTCTTCTTCGACCTCGTAGCTGACCATGTCCATGGCGAACCAGTGGAAGAGCGCGCCGTGCTCGTGGTCGCGCGCGGTGGCGACGAGCGGCGTGTCGGGGACGGGCAGGTAGGAGAACGAGATGGGAGGGTCGGGCGCGAGGTTGGAGTGGAGGCCGACGTGGAGCCCGCCGCGGGCGTCGCGCGCGACGATCCGCCACAGCCAGACGTTGGCGAACGTGGGCGTGGCGCGCAGCTCCTCGATGTCGGCGCCGGCGAGCTCCTCGGCGGCGCGTTCACGCGCCTGGGATGCTTGCCAGAGCCCGAAGCACAGGTAGGCCGTGGTGAGCGCGAGCGCGACGCGCGCGGCGCGAGGTCCGAGCGTGGGCCTGGCGTTCCTGGTGAGGCGCCCGAGCAGGAGCACGCCGATCAGCGGGAGCGTGTAGACGGGGTCGACGATGGAGACGCCGTCGATGGCGAAGCGCTGGTCTGTGATCGGCGAGAGGAGCTGGGTGCCGTAGGTCGTGAAGACGTCGAGCATGGGGTGGGTCCAGAGCGCCCAGAACGTCAGCCACCGCCAGCTCGCGAGCGTCCCCTCTTTCTTGCCGCCGGCGAGCCGCCAGCCCAGCCAGCCGAGCCCCCAGCAGGCCAGCGGCGCGAACAGCAGCGAGTGCGTGAAGCCGCGGTGGTGGTAGACCGAGGCCCACTCGCCGAAGGCGCGCGAGAGGACGTCGAAGTCGGGGACCATGCCGCACAGCGCGCCCCACCAGAGCGCGCGGGGGCCGAGGCGCTCGCGCCACCCGGCCTGGCCGATGGCCGCGCCGAGCGCGGCCTGAGTGATGATGTCCATGGGTCTCTCTGGCCTCGGCGCGTATCGTGAGGGGAGGGGCGTGCGCGCCGAAGGTCGTCACGCGCGCAGCGGGCGCAACGCGGGAGGGCTCAGACGAGCGAGGGCTGGAACATCGCCTCGTAACGACGCTCGGTCAGGTCGAGGTACTCCTCGGAGAGGTCGAAGCCGACGTAGCGGCGGCCGTGGCGTGCGGCGGCCAGGCCCGTGGTGCCCGAGCCGTTGAACGGGTCGAGGATGGAGTGGCCCTCGTCGCTGGCCGCGAGCACGATCCGCTCGAGGAGCTCCATCGGCTTCTGCGTCGGGTGCTTGCCCTGGAGCTTCTCCTTCTTTCGCGGCGACATGATGCTCCACAGCGACTTCATCTGCTTGTTCCCGTTCATCTCCTTCATCTGCTTGTAGTTGAAGGTGTAGCGGGACTTCTGGCCCTTCGCGGCCCAGATGATGGTCTCGCAGGCGTGGGTGAAGTAGCGGCAGGAGAGGTTGGGCGGCGGGTTCACCTTGAACCACGAGATGTCGTTGAGCACCTTGAAGTCGAGCTGCTGCATGGCGAACCCGAGGCTGTAGATCACGTGGTGCGTGCCGCTGACGAACATCGTGCCGTTGGGCTTGAGCAGGCGCTGGCACTCGGCGAGCCAGGCGAGGTTGAACTCGTGGTTGGCCTGGACACCCTTGGAGCGATCCCAGTCACCCTTGTCGACCTTGACCATGCGGCCGTTCTTGCACGTCATGCCGCCGTTGGAGAGGAAGTAGGGCGGGTCCGCGAAGATCATGTCGAACTGCTCGGACTCGAGCTGCGCCATCAACTCCAGCGAGTCACCCTGGTAGAGGGTGAAGCCGCGGTCGTCGTGGAAGTAGGGGTCGAGCGCGGAGGAGGTGTCGGCGAGCTGTAGGCTGTGGTTCATGGTCGCTTCCTTGCTTCCATTGGGGGCGCGCCAAGGGGCTCGAGCAGGTCGAGCGGGCGCGCGCTGGGTTGTCGTGGCTCCCGTCCTTGGGCGCCGTCGAATCCAAGCGTGGCATGGTTTCGGGTGGGGTCAAAAAATCTCTCGGAGGTCGTCGTGTCCGGCGAGCGTGGCGGGGTCGCGGGGGGCGCTCTCGGCGAGGCGGAGCGTGTGGTTCGGGG
>CAJXPN010001260.1 GCA_913058025.1 uncultured Myxococcales bacterium
CGAGATTTCTGCCTGTCTCGTGGGCTCGGAGATGTGTATAAGAGACAGCCCCGACCCCGAGCCCGAGCCCGAGCCCGAGCCTGAGCCGCTCGTCGACCACGCCCCCTACGACGCCTTGCTCAAGGCCTTCGTGAAGCAGGACGCCGGCCGCGTCGACTACGCCGGCCTCAAGGAGCGCGAGGCCGAGCTCGACGCCTACCTCACCGTCCTCGCCGACGCCCCCGTCTCCGAGCTCGACGACGACGAGAAGTACGCTTTTTACGCCAACGCCTACAACGCGTTCACCCTCAAGCTCATCGTCGAGAAGTACCCCGAGCTCGAGTCGATCCGTGACATCGACAAGCCCTGGAAGACCGAGCGCTGGCAGCTCGCCGGTGAGACCGTGAGCCTCGACCACATCGAGCACGGGATCCTCCGCCCGACCTTCAAGGACCCCCGCGTCCACTTCGCCGTCAACTGCGCCGCGATCGGTTGCCCTCCGCTCCGGGGCGAAGCGTTCGTCGCCGAACGCCTCGACGAGCAGCTCGAGGACTCCACCCGCGCGGCCCTCCAGAACCCCCGCTACGCCAAGGTCAAGAGCGGCCGCCTCTACCTCACCAAGATCCTCGAGTGGTACGGAAAGGACTTCACCGACACCACCTTCAAGGGCCACACCGGCACCGTCGCCGAGTACGTCGCCGGCTACTCCACCGAGGACGTCTCGGCGCTCGTCGAGAAGAAGAAGGGCAAGCCCTCCGTGCGCTTCATGGACTACGACTGGAAGCTCAACGACGTCGAGAAGTGACCCTCGCGGGGGCGTCACGCTTGACGCCCCCGCGCACGTCTCCATATGGTCACCGAGAGTGACCCTCCGAGCGCGCCTTCATGCGCTCGAACCCGCACACGAACGGTATCATGGAAGACGCCCAGGCACGGCTCGCCGAACTCCCCTCCGAACTCCTCGAGGTCCTCGAGGAGATGCTCGAGCAGCCCCTCGACGACCTCGAAGGACTCATAGAAAAGGTCGTCTCTTACCGCGTCGAGGTCGGTGAGATGTTCGGCGTGAACGCCGAGTTCGCCGACGAGGAACTCGCGGCGATGCTCGCCGCGCGCACCGTCGAGCTCCTCGAGCGGGTCGCCACCGACTACGACGAGGAGGGGCACCGGCTGGCTCAGGCCGCCGCCAACTACCTCGTCTCGAGCGACGACGTCGACGACGACCTCAGCTCCCCCATCGGCTTCGACGACGACAAGGAGATCTTCAACTCCGTCGTCGAGGCGCTCGGCCACGACGACCTCGCCATCCTCTGACTCGACGCGCCCCCGCCCCTGAACGGGGCGCGGGGCGCTACCTCATCGCCTCGACCAGCGCCGGCAGCAGCTCTCCCGACCTGCCCTTGAGCGCCACGTCGAACTCCGTGGTCAGCGCCGAATCGCTCAGGTTCACCTCGACGGTGAGCGCTCCCGCGCGCCTGGCGTCTTCGATGTAGCCCGCGACCGGGTACACCACGCCGCTCGTCCCCACGCACATGTACACGTCGCACGCCGCGATCGCCTTGGCCGCCTCCCAGGTCGCGTCCTCGGGCAATGCCTCGCCGAACCACACGACGTCGGGTCGCCAGAGTCCTCCTCCGGGGCTCTCTTTCGGGTACTTCGACAACGGCATCTCGAGCTCCGAGCTCGTCTCCCCCGTCTTCGTGCACCTCCAACGCACGATCGAGCCGTGCAGCTCGACCACGTGCTCGTGACCCGCGCGTTGGTGGAGCCGATCGACGTTCTGCGTGAGCAGCGTGAACGCTGCCTCACGGGCCTTCGCGTGTTTCTCGAGCTCGAACAGCGCGTGGTGTCCGGCGTTCGGTTTACATGCGACCACCGCCTGGCGGCGCTCGTCGTACCACTGCGACACCCTCGCCGGGTCCGCCTTGAACGCCTGCGGCGTCGCCAGATCGCCCGGGTCGAACTTCGCCCAGTGCCCCTCGAGCGCGTCGCGGAACGTCGGGATGCCCGACTCTGCCGACGCCCTGTCTCTTATACACATCTGACGCTGCC
>CAJXPN010001261.1 GCA_913058025.1 uncultured Myxococcales bacterium
TTTTCAAGCAGAAGACGGCATACGAGATTTCTGCCTGTCTCGTGGGCTCGGTGAGCGTGCCGTCCATGTCGAAGATGATGCCTCGTGGTCGTGAGGGGGTCGTGTTCGTCATGGTGTCACCTTGGAGAGAGTGGGTTCGACCTCTTGGGGTATGAGGCACCCACGGTGAGATGGCAACAGAATCCGCCACGTGGGCGTGAGGACACAGGATCGCGGCGTGGGGGCCACGGTGTGTGGCATATGTGCTACGCTGTGTGCCAATGTAGGTCCCTGTCCGACACCACCGCATGTCGACACACACGACGATGTATCTGGGTGTATATGCTGGTGTTTTATTGGACAAACGTCACATTTCAATAGGAGCCGGAGTCCGAGAGGCGTTGTGGTGAGGGACGTGGTCGAGCCGACGAGGTGAGGTGGCATCGTATGTGCTCGAAGGGTCTGCCAACCGAGCGGACCCCCGCTGGAGATCGAAGGCTCAAACCCGAGAGGCGTTCATGAAGTGTGTGTCGAAGAAGCTCATCGCAAGTGTCGCGTTCCTGAGCACCGCGCTGGCGTGTGGCGACGCAGAGTTCCAGATCACACGCGAGGAAGGCGCCGAGAACGAGCAGGCGCTGCTCGACGGGATCAGGACGCAGGCGAGGCCCGAGATCGGGCAGATGAGCATGCAGTATCCGAGCGACGGCAACTGGTACACGTGCACGGTGACGTTGGTGGAGGCGAACGTGATCGTGACGGCGCGCCACTGCCTGGACTGGTCGACGTGTGAGTCGGACGCGTGCTTGACGCCCAACGACGTGACGTTCCAGGACGCGTCGGGGCGCGACCACGTCTACCGGATCGATCGGTTCGTGAGCTTCGACAGGAGCGGACGCGTGGCGCAGGGCTCGGGCCGGCGCCAGATCGACATCTCGGAGAACCGCCCAGGCCATGGCCTGTCGTTCGATGTGGCGGTGGCCAGGCTGAGCACGTCGGTTCCCGCGTCGGTGGCGACGCCCACGCCGATGCTGAGAGCACACCCCGCGAACGGCACGAGGGTGACCGCGTGGGGCTTCGGATGCCAGAACCGAGAGACGCTCACCGGGGGGAACTTCAAGCAGCTCCGTGACTTCGTCATGGGGCAATCGAGCGACCGCCTGTGTCCGGGAGATTCGGGAGGTCCGATGACGCAGGGACGCGACGGAGGGGTCGTGTACGTGAACAGCGGCTACCTCCCTGGACAGGACATCTTCGGTGACCTCGTGCGCTTTCGGGCGCAGATCGACACGGTCCTGGCCGAGTGGAACACCGGGAGCACCCCGCCCCAGCCCCAGCCTCCGAGCAACGGCGGCGGGTGCGAGTACGTGTGCGAGTCGCAGAACACGCGGGTGAAGTACTGCGGGGGCGTGGAGGTCGAGCGCAAGACCGTGTGCGGAGCGACGCAAGAGTGCGTGAGCCTGAGCCCGACCCGGACGACGTGCCAGTCGACCTCGAGCCCTCAGACGCCGCCTCAGGACCCGCCTCCCCAGACTCCTCCTCAGACGCCCCCCTCGGGAGGGTGCGAGTACGAGTGCGAGGGCCCCAACACCCGCGTGAAGTACTGCGGAGGCGTGGAGGTCGAGCGCAAGGCCGTGTGCGGAGCGACGCAGGAGTGCGTGAGCCTGAGCCCGACGCGCACGACCTGTGAGGACACCTCGGCGGGCGGCGGTGGCGGCGCGACCACGCCGAGCGGCTGCTACTACCAGTGCGTCGGTGAGCGGACACGGGTCCACTACTGCGACGGCGCGGAGATCGGGAGGCAGGAGATCTGCGGGCCGAGTCAGGCGTGCGTGAACACGAGCCAAACCACGGTGACGTGCCAGAACCGCTGACGCGATGCTCTGGCGACCGCGCCCGCATCGAAGCGCACATATGAAAGGAAGGCTCGCCTCTCTTTTCGAGAGGCGAGCCTTCGTGGTTCAGACCTCCTCGCAGAGACGAAACAGGTAGCCGTCGGGGTCGCGGACGACGAACTGGTCTTGGGAGACGTCGACGTCGACGTCTCCCA
>CAJXPN010001262.1 GCA_913058025.1 uncultured Myxococcales bacterium
CGGCGCGCTCGACCTCCAGGCCGCCCACGCCTCGCCCAGCTCGCCGGCGTGCGCGTCGACGTGATCGATCATCAGCGTGTGGCCCGGCTCGATCCCCGAGAGCGCCTCGAGCCATGTCCGCGCGCCAGGACCCAGCGTCGCCATGAGCTTGAGCTCGAGGTCGTGCACCCCGCCGAGATCCACCCGCGTGTACCCCTCCAACTCGCCCAGCGACTCCAGCGCGCTCGTCTTGCCCACCCCTGGCAACCCGAACACATTCACCGCGCGCCCACGCCCCAACGCCTCGAGGATCTCCTCGCGTCCGTTCATCGCTCACCGCCTGTATGCCTCAGATGCGTGACTCTACCGCAGCCCGCGCCTCGTCGCACAGCGCCACCAGGTCCTCCAGACCCTCGGCGCCCGCGCGCTCGGACACCTGGTCGAGCGCGTCGAGCATGTTCGCCTGCGCGTACGCGCCCTCGCCCGCCTCGATCAACGCGCCGAGCTCCGCGGCGACCTCACCCCAATCGCCCGAGCGCGCCGCCCACAGCGCCCGGAGGTCCTCCACGCTCAGCGGCGGCGTCTCGCCGCGCGCCGTCCCCTCATCGACCCGCGCCATCCACTCGACGAACCCGTCAGGGCGACCACGGCGGACGAGCTCCAGGCGCATCAGCTCCTCGAACGTGATGTGGATTCCGCCATCCCCCGAGAGCTCGTACATCCCGACGGCGCGCCTGTAGCTGCGCGACGCCTGCTCGAGCTCCCCACGCCGTATGTGCGTAAGGCCCCGCTGGTGCCAGACGACCCCGAGCCCGGTGAAGTCGTAGCACGACTCGAACATCACCTCGGCCTCGTCGCACAGGCGCATGACCTCGTCCAGGTCACCCTCCTCTTCGGCGATGTACATCCTGGAGTAGAGCAGCCAGCCGCGGCTCCAGTCCGTCTGGGCGGCGTCTCGGGCGGCGAGCTCGAGGTGTTCGCGAGCCTTGGCGGGCTCGCCGAGCTGCGCGTAGACCTCCCCGAGGAGTCGGTTCGTCGAGCGGAGCGTCTCCGGTGAGACGCCGTCGACGAACACGCGCGCGGCGGCGTCCCTCGCCTCCTCGAGCCGCCACTCGAGGTGGTGGCGAAACGCCCTCATGTGGTCGAGCTGCGCGGTCAACTCGACCCGATGGCTCGGCGCGACGTCGGGCGCCAGCTCGTCCGCGGCCGCGAACAGGTCGTCGAGGTCGGCGACGCCGAAGTTGGCCATGCGCACGTTCAACCTCGCCAGCGACATCCTGAAGCGCAGGTGGCCCGTCGGGGCGTCGTCGATGGCGGACTCGAGCTCGGAGAGCAGCCGCCCCGCGAGTTCGCTCGTGCGCCAGTTCGCCACGTAGTCGTGCGCGTCGAACGCGAGGTCGAGGTCACCCATCCCCAGCGCGTGCTCGAACACGCGCAGGTGCGAGTCGATGTAGGACGCGCTCTCCTCACGGATCAACGCGACGGTCTCGGCGTGGAGCGCTGGCGCGCGGCCTGCCTGCCTGGCGCGGTGCATGAGCCCCTCGCGCCACATCCCGTGCGTGAAGGTCAGCGCCGCCTCGTCCTCGACGATCACGCCACGAGAGTAGGCGCGCTCGAGCGCGCCCGACTCCAGCGACGACGCGCCGAGCACGGCGCGCCACTCGCGCATCGGGACCGACATCCCCAGGAACGCCGCGCGCTCGAGCGCATCGCGCGCGGGCTCCTCGAGCTCCTCGATCCGCGCCTCGCAGAGCTCGAGGATCTTCCGAGGCACCGGGACCTCGACCCCAGGCGCCCAGCCGAAGCCCTCCTCGAGCAGCACCAGCGTCCCCCTGTCGATCAGGTCGAGCAGCAACTGGTTCGCGTACATCGGGCTCCCAGCCGCGCGCTCGAGCACGTGCCCCACGACCCCCGGCCCGAGGTCCAACGTCGCCCCCATCATCTCGCGCATCGACCCGTCGTCGAGCGGACCCAACCCGAGCCGCTCCACGCCTGTCTCTTATACACATCTGACGCTGCCGACGATCTACCCTGTGTAGATCTCG
>CAJXPN010001263.1 GCA_913058025.1 uncultured Myxococcales bacterium
TACACAGAGTAGATCGTCGGCAGCGTCAGATGTGTATAAGAGACAGCTCCAGGACGGGGAGTTCGAGCTCGTAGAGGTTGATGTCGAAGAGCTGGATGCCGTCGAACTCGTGGATCGTCCACTCGAGGACGAGCTCGAAGAACACGAGGGTCAGCTTCAAAGCGGCCTTCACGTCGCCGCTGAAGAGCGACATCGTGAACGGGATCGTGAACGAGAGGATGCCGTTTCGGGAGAACGGCTTCTGCGCGTTCGCCTTGTAGAGCCAACGGAAGCTCTGCCCCACGGTCGGCTTGAGCTCGGCGTTGATGATGTTCAAGCTCGCGCTCAGGCAGAAGCCGACGAAGGGGGAGGGCGTACAGCCCTCGAGCCCGAACCCGGCGCCGGCGCCGAGGGCGAGCCCGGTGGACCAGCCGAAGTAGACCTCCTCGCTCGCCGCGGGCAGCGTGCACGCGTATGGGAGCCCCGCGGCGGAGTCGCCCTCGATGACCGCGCTGCCCAGGTCCTGGGCGCCGGGGTTGTAGAAGACGGCCGCCGGCTCGCTGCCATGGCCTCTGAGGCCGCGCTTGTTCGGGATGATGATGTTTTCACCGTAGACGACCGAGCCGCCCTGCTCGTCGTCGGCGAACGGGACGTTGTTCGAGAGCCACCTGTACTCGGTGACCTTCGTGTCCTTCTCGTACGCGAGCTGCGCGCCGATCCATGCCGCCCCGACGCCCGCGTCGATCAGCGCCGCGCGGAGCTTGGCGGCCTCCTCGCTGTCTCGCATCTCGGTGAGCCTTCCTCCCGCCTCGCTGCAGTCGTCCGCGGCGCTGGCGAACGACGTGTTCGTGTCCGTGACGATGACGCAGTCCTCCGTCTCGTCGAGGCACTCGTACTCGTCGTCGTCTTCGGGCGCGACGGCGACCTCGATCGTGAGGCCGACGGAGGCGCCCACCGTGAACTTGATCGTGGCGAAGACGGGGACAGGGCCGATGTAGAACATCAGGTTGTAGCCGAGCGAGTAGCCGAGGCCGTCGCGCTCGCCGAACCTGCCGGTGTCCCACTCCGTGCTCGGGCTGGGATCGCCGCCGTTGAGCAGCTCGGCGATGTTGTCCCAGTTCGGGGTGATGTTGAAGGTGAGCTTGCGCGACTGGCCCGGGACCTCCATGTCCCCGAACGCTCCCTTGAGGTCGTCCAGGTCGAGCGCGGAGAAGCCCGCGAGCTGACCGCGGAACTTCATCGCGACGCTCGAGTACTCGTCCTCGGGCTTGGGCGGATCGCGCTCGATCGTCGTCGTCAGATCGAGCGCGGGCCTGCCCCCCTCACCGTCCGAGCGGCCGTCGGACTTCGAGGTGTTCGAGCAGTACGCGTCGCTCGAGTCGTTGTTCGGGCAGGTCTCCTCGGAGCCCGTGTCGTTGGTCCCCGACATGCTCGAGTCACCGGACTTCTGCTCGTCCGAGAAGTCCGTGTGCGTTCGCGCCGCGGCCGGGACCGACGCGGCGACGCGCTCCGTCGGCTCGACGGGGGTCTTGAAGCGGTCGACGTAGATGACGACGGGTTGCCTGGCGGTTCGACACCCGCGGTACTTGAACGGGGTCGCGAAGGGGTTGTGCATCGAGGTGTTCTCGAGCTCGACGCTCCAGATCCTGTTGAAGGGCCCGTTCTCGTGGGCGTCGTTCGTCTCTTCACCCCTTTCGCGTTTGCCGACGTCGACGGCGAGGTCGTAGGACGCGATGTAGTTGTACGACTTGCCGTTCTTGAACTGAGGCTCGCTCAACCAGCGGGTCTCGTTCCTGTAGTAGTAGGGCTTGTTGCTCCACAACGGGAAGTAGGCGTCGCGCCTGAGGAGCCCGTCGGTCGCGTTGATGCAGTAGAACAGGTCGAACGCACGCGACGTGCCTTCGATGAAGAAGTCGCTCGTGGTGTCTCGCGTGAGCTTCTGTTTGACGACGGCGTCGAACTTCAGGCTCGCCGACTGGGTCACGATGTCGTCCTGTCTCTTATACACATCTGACGCTGCCGACGATCTACTCTGTGTAGATC
>CAJXPN010001264.1 GCA_913058025.1 uncultured Myxococcales bacterium
CGAGATTTCTGCCTGTCTCGTGGGCTCGGAGATGTGTATAAGAGACAGGGCCTCGCCGAGCTTTGGGTGGCTTTCCACGTCTCATGCGCGCGCTCCCGCGGAGGTGGTTGCCACCCCGCCATGTGCTGTGCTTGGATGTGCGCCGAACGCACCACACGAAGAGGAACACTCGATGAAGTACGTCAACCTGGGAACCACCGGAGTCAAGGTATCCGCACTCTGCATGGGAACGATGACCTTCGGCGCGCAGGCCGACGAGGCCGCGAGCAAGGAGCTCTTCGAGGCGTGCCTGGACGCTGGCGTGAACTTCTTCGACACGGCGGACATGTACACCAGCGGGGAGTCGGAGCGCATCCTGGGTGGCCTGATCAAGGGGCGTCGTGACGGGCTCGTCATCGCCACGAAGGTCTACTTCCCCATGGGTGAAGGCGTCAACGATCGGGGCGCCTCACGCTACCACACGACGCGCGCGTGCGAGGCGAGCCTGCGCCGCCTCGGGACGGACCGGATCGACGTCTACTACATCCACAGGTTCGACGACGACTGCGACCTCGAGGAGTCCCTGCTCGGGCTCGAGCTGCTCGCGCGCCAGGGCAAGATCCTCTACCCCGCGCTCTCGAACTTCGCCGCGTGGCAGGTCCAGAAGGCGCTCGGCGTGTGCGCGCTGCGCGGGTTCATCCGGCCAGCGTGCATCCAGCCGATGTACAACCTCGTGAAGCGCCAGGCCGAGGTCGAGATCCTCCCGCAGGCCATGGACGCGGGGCTCGGCGTGCTTCCCTACAGCCCGCTGGCCGCTGGCCTGCTGACGGGAAAGTACCGCAAGGGCGCGGGCGGCTCGGGGCGGATCTCCGAATCCGAGCAGTACGAGACCCGCTACGGCGTCTCACACTACGGCCAGATCGCCGAGGCGTTCGTCGAGCTCGCCGACGAGGTCGGCATGCACCCGGTGTCCCTGGCCATCGCCTGGGTCGCCGCGCACCCCGCGGTCACCGCCCCGCTCCTGGGCGCGCGCAACGTCACGCAGCTCGCGCCCGCGCTCGCGAGCGCCGACATCGACCTCCCCTACCGCTCCGAGCTCTACGATCGCATCCGCGCGATCTCTCCGGACCCGCCCCCCGCCACCGACCGCAACGAGGAGCGCTGAGCGCTCCGCTCAGTAGCACCCGACGTAGAACCCGTCGACGTGGTGCTCCTCGCAGTCCTTCTCGCCGATGTCCGAGGCCGCGGGCGCGTCGCTCAGCCAGCTCGCGGGCAGCGGCCTCGGCACCACGCGCTCACGTGCCTCGCGCGTCTTCGCGACGCGCTCCTTCGTCGCCACGATCACGCGCGCCATCAGCGCGTCGACGTGGGGGAAACGCCCCGCCTCGTCGGGCACACGATCGATGGGATCGAGCACGCCGCCGTCCATCTCATACGCGCCCTCAGCGGTGATCTTGAACACCACCCGGGGCGGGTTGCGCAGCGCCAACGTCAGCGAGCTGGTGCTCGCCTCGTACAGGCTCACCCTCCCCTCACCGTCCGTGTACGTCAGCTCCCCGGAGGCGCCGAGGTAGGGCCCGGCCACGTCTGTTCCTGGCCTCAACGGCGCGATCCCGGCCGCGCGCGCCGCCTCGACCGCGCGCGCCCTCGACTCACTCGCGCTCGAGTCGCTGGCGGCTGGCGCCTCCTCTCCAGGCTTCGACGCCGGCTCGGTCTTCGAACACGCGGCCAACGCCACGACACAACACACGATGACGGGTCCACGCATGACGCTCTCCTCTGGGATCGGCGGGTTTGGTTCGTCCGCTGCATTCTAACACAGCGCCGGCAAGGGCGCGGAGCGTGGCGCGAACGGTTTTGGGCGCGTTCGTACGGGGCGAGGAGTCTGGTGCGGGGATTTTTGGGGAGCGTTCGTGTGAGGCGGAGAGTGTGATGCAGGGCAGGAGCCCCCGCCGCGCTTCGTGTGGAGCGGGGAGTGTGGTGCGGGGCAGGAACCCCCGCCGCGCTTCGTGTGGAGCGGGGAGTGTGGTGCGGGGCAGGAG
>CAJXPN010001265.1 GCA_913058025.1 uncultured Myxococcales bacterium
CGAGATTTCTGCCTGTCTCGTGGGCTCGGAGATGTGTATAAGAGACAGGGTCCTCGAGCGCGCTGCCGGGCGTGACGCGCTCGGGAGCGTGCGCGACGAAGACGCCTCGCCCTGGCTCGATCCCCGCGCGCTCGAGGACATCGGCGACGCCCCGGCGCACCCAACCCGGCGCGCAGGTCGACTCGACGACGATGAGCGCTCCGTGTGCGTGCTCGAGGAGGTCCTCGACGAGCAGCGAGAGGTCCTCGGGAGCGCCTGGTGAGACTGCGATGACGTAGGCGCGCGCAGGAGCGACGCGCGAGCCGAGCGTGAGGGACCTCGTCGTGAGGACCTCTCCGAGTGCGTCGTCCAGACCAGGCTCATGGGGGAACGACGCGGCGCGCACGATCGCGTCGAGGAGCGACGGGTCTGTATCCACGCCGACGCAGCTCAAGCCAGCGCGCGCCAGCGACACAGCGAGCGGGAGCCCGACGACCCCGAGCCCGATGACGCAGACGTCGACGCTCACGCGACCCTCTCGAGGGAGGGTACGAGCGCGGAGAGTGAGGCGAGGAGCTCGGGGTCGGGCGCGTCGGAGCGCGCCAGCTCACACAGCGCGTCGCAGGCGGCCAGGACACCCGAGGAGGCCTCGGCGCCCTCGAGGCGCACGACGTGGGGGTGGCTGGTAGAGACGCGGCGTTCGTCGTCGTGCATGAGGCGCTCCTCGAGGCGCTCCCCTGGGCGCGCGCCGATGAACACGATCGGTTGGTCCGGGTCGCTGGCGAGGCGCCTCGCGAGGTCGGTGATGGCGAGCGGGGCGCCCGTGTCGAGGACGTAGACGCCCGCCGCGTCGGGAGCCGAGGACGCCCAGAGCACGAAGCCCACCGCCTCGCCGGGCGCCAGGAAGAAGCGCCTCATCTCGGGGTGCGTCAGCGTCATGGGCGCGCGCGCGTCGAGTTGCCCCGAGAGGATCTCGAGGACGCTGCCGCGCGAACCGAGCACGTTGCCGAAGCGCACGGTCGAGGGAGTGAAGGCGCTATCCTGAGACGATCGAGCGGCCAGGTAGAGCTCACAGGCGCGCTTGGACGCGCCCATGACGCTGATCGGCGCGACGGCCTTGTCCGTGGAGATGAAGACGAGCTTGGCCCCGGCGTCCGCGCACGCGTCGGCGATGACGCGGGTGCCCGACAGGTTGTTCAGGATGGCGGCGCGCGGGAACGCCTCGAGCATCGGGACGTGCTTGTACGCCGCGGCGTGCAATACGACCGTAGGGCGCGCGCGCGCGAACGCACGCGCGACGGAGTGGCGGTCACACACGTCGGCGAGCGCGAGCTCCACGTTCGCAGTGGGCCGGGTCGCCCTCAGGCGCTCGCCCAGGCGAAACAGGCGCGTCTCGGCGCGGTCGAGCGCGGTCACGTGCGCGACGCCGAGGTCACAAAGCCGCGTGACGAGCGCCTCACCGATGCTACCGGCGGCGCCCGTGACGAGGACGCGCGCGTCCTCGAGCGGCGGCGCCTGGATGTCGACGAGCGCGCGCCCGAGCAAACGCGCGGCGTGCTGTTCGAGGTTGGGGCTCACGCATCCTCCGTGGCGTCACCTCCAGGGGAGGCGTGCGGGTCACGGTTGATAACACCGGTCAAGGTGACGTTCAATCGTGGCTCGGACCTGCTCGGCGCGGCGCGCCTCTCGGGGGCGCCAGGACGCGAGCAGGCGGCGCAGCTCGAGGCAGCGCGTGTGGCGAGCGAGGAAGGCCGCGAGAGGGCCCGGGTCGTCACCCTGCCTCGCCCAGCGCTCATAGCGCGCGCGCGCCGCCTCGAGGTCGCCCGAGCGCTCGAGAGACCACGCGGGGAAGAGGCCACAGACGCGCTCGTTCCGGGCGACGCCCTCGCCCACGCAGACAAGCTCGCGGGTACGCTCCAGGGCGCGCACGCGCGCGTCGGTGAGCGCGGGCGCGTCGAACATGTGGCGCTGCCACCACGCGAGCGCGAGCGGCTGGAGCGGCGCGAGCTCGGGGGCTGTCTCTTATACACATCTGACGCT
>CAJXPN010001266.1 GCA_913058025.1 uncultured Myxococcales bacterium
ACGAGATTTCTGCCTGTCTCGTGGGCTCGGAGATGTGTATAAGAGACAGTGCGCGCAGAGCCCGCTCATCTCCACGATCAACCGCATCGTCCCGAGGGAGATCACCGGCGCTGGCGTCGGCCTCTTCATGACCCTGTTCTTCGCCGGCGGCGCCGCCGGCGTCGCCGCCGCCGTGACCTCCATCGAGCTCCAACAGGGCGCCGCCGCGCTCCTCCCCTTCGTGCCCGCCGAGGCCGCGCGCTTCTCCAACACGTTCCTCGCCGCGGCCGCCCTCATCGCGCTCGGGATCCTTCCCGCCTCGCGCCTCCCCGCCGACCTCGATTGACGCGGCGGCCACATTCTTCGATCCTCCTCTCCTCGACGCCTCACCGCTGGCCTCCAAGGAGGAACCCCTCATGCCATCTCGACACGTCCTCCTCTCGCTCGCGCTCGCGGCGCTCACGCTCCTTCCCTCCTGCGCGCGCGGCAACGGCGTCCTCGCAACGTCCAAGCGCACCCCGCCCGCGTTCTCCTACGTCAGCGTGCGCTTGCCCGCCTACGTCGAGATCGAGCAGGGTGACACCCCGTCGGTCACGGTCTCTTCGGACGCCAACCTCATCGGCGCAGTGAGCACCTACGTCACCAACGAGACGCTGTTCATCTCGTCGAAGCAGACGCTCCAGCCCGACCTGCCGATCATGGTCCGCCTCGTCATGCCCAACGTCGAGGGAATCCGCACCGGGCTCGCGCTCGGCGTAAAGCTCCAGGACATCGACATCGAGCGCCTCCAGGTCATCGTCGAGGGCGATGGCCCCGTCGTCCTAACAGGCAAGGTCAAGGAGCTCGACGTGAACGTCAAAGGGGACGCCAGCTTCGACGCCGTCGAGGCCGAGGTCCACACCGCTCGCGTGAGCGTCGACTCCGAGGGGCTCGTCGACGTCAACGTCACCGACACGCTCTCGGTCACCGCCTCTTCGGGCACGATCCGTTACGTCACGCGCCCGCCGAACGTCTCCGAACAGATCATGGGGCAGGCCGTCTTCGGTCGCCTCGACATGGAGGCGCGCGCCGCCGAGAAGCTCAAGGGCGACGCCGCGAAGGCCGGGGGCCCTGGCAAGGCCGACCCCGAAGAGGAGATCACCAACGAGCAACAGGACGCGATCGATCGCGCCATGGGCCTCTAGGGACATCGACATGCTCAAGCCACAACGCCTCCTCTCCGTACAGTCACACGTCGCCTTCGGCCACGTCGGGCACTCCGCCGCGTGCTTCGCGCTGCGCCGCCTCGGCGTCGACGTCCACGCCGTCCACACCGTCCTCTTCTCGAGCCACCCCGGCTACTCGGGCTGGCGCGGCGAGACGCTCGCGCCCGACCTCGTCGCGGGCGTCCTCTCGGGGCTCTTCGACTCCGGTGTCCTCGAGGGTTGCCGCGCGCTGCTCACCGGTTACCTCGGTGACCCGGAGAACGCCCACACCATCCTCAAGGCCGTCCACAAGCTCCGCCAGCTCGACCCCGACGCCACCTACATCTGCGACCCCGTCCTCGGCGACGCCGGCGAGACCTACGTCCACCCCGACCTCATGGTCTACTTCACCGAGGTCCTCGCCCCAATCGCCGACGTCGTCACGCCCAACCTCGACGAGCTCGGCTGGATCGCCGGCCAGGAGATCCGCTCCCTGGACGACGCCCGCGGCGCGGCCGCCGCCCTCCGGGCTCGTGGCACCCGCGCCGTCGTCGCCACAGGACTGCGCTTCGACGAGGACGACCCACAACAGCACATCCTCATCGACGCAGAGTGGGGGGCGCACCTCGTCTCCACGCCCCACGTCCCGCGCGCGTTCACCGGCACAGGCGACCTCTTCACCGCCCTCCTCTCTGCGCACCTGCTCCATGGAGAGGAGCTCTCGCGCGCCGCGCACCTCGCCGCGAGCTCGCTCGCCAGCGTCCTCGAGCTCACCCACACCGCGGGCTCCCGCGAGCTCCTGATCGTCCCCGCACCTGTCTCTTATACACATCTGACGCTGCCGACGATCTAC
>CAJXPN010001267.1 GCA_913058025.1 uncultured Myxococcales bacterium
CCGAGATCTAAACAGAGTAGATCGTCGGCAGCGTCAGATGTGTATAAGAGACAGACCTCGGCGCGCGTCGCCGCCACGACGTCCTGCCCCCTGGGCACGACCTTCTGGATCCTGTGGACCACCTTGCGCGACGCCACGTCGAAGATGTCGATCTTGACCCGCGTGCCTCCAGGCTCCGCCCTCGCCGTCCCGTACACGAGCGCGCTCGCGCCGAGCTGCTGCCCCACCGACGCGATGCAGTCCGACGACTGCGCGTCGCACCCGATCACCAGCGCGATGTCGGACAGGTTCGTCCTGGGGCGATCGACCAGCGCGTACTCGGGCGCCGAGCGGATCTCGGAGATCACCACCGACGTCATCGCGCCCGTGACCTGTGGACCGACCCCGCTCCCCTCGACGTTGAGGACCACCGTGGCCGGCGCGACCTGCGCCGACGCCACGCCGGGCGCCAGCGCCCACGCCAGCGTCGTCAGCGTGACCGCCGCGCGGACCGCGAGCGCGTTGAAATTCGAGGTATCTTTCATGGAACCTGCAGCAAGCACATCTTCGTCACGGCGCCTCGTGAGACGCCGCGGTCATGCTAGTTTAGAGCGCGTGCTCGTGTCCATCGCGCGGTTCCGGGTCACCCTTACCCTCGACGGGCAGATCCAAGATGATCTGCGCACGTGAGGTGGGCCTCAGAGCTCTCCTGCCGCCACCGCCACGCACGCGTCGCTACCGTCGGGCGCGCCCTCGTCGTCGGCGCACACCGTGAGCTTGAGCCCGCCGACCTCACCGCGCCACGCCGCGCGCATGTTCGCCGTGTACTGGTCGCGGGTGATGATCCTGAGGTAGCGCAGGTTCGCCATCACGTGCTCGAACTTCGTCACGCGCGAGGACGCGATGAAGCCCCGCTCGATGTGGCCGCCGTAGCGCACGGGGTTCGGTAGGATCGTCGCCAGCAGCGCCGTCTGCTCGATCGTGAGCTCCTCCGGCTCGCACCTGAAGTAGTGCCGCGCCGCGGGCCCCAGCCCGTTCATCCCCTTGCCCCAGTGCGCGATGTTCACGTACAGCTCGAGGATCCGCTCCTTGCTCAGCTCGGACTCGATCCTCCACGTCAGGTACGCCTCCTGGAGCTTGCGCAGCGCCGTCTTGTTGCGCGTCAGGAACAGGTTCTTGATGAGCTGCTGCGTGATCGTCGAGCCGCCCCGCTCCATCCGACCCACCTTCATGTTGTGGACCATCGCGCGGCGCAGCCCAGAGAAGTCGAAGCCGTCGTGGCGCTTGAACGCGGCGTCCTCGGCCGCCAGGAGCGTGTTCGGGACGTGCTCGGGCAACGCCGAGAGCTCCACCCAGTCACCCTGCGACGGCTGGAGCAGCTCGGAGCCTTCTCCCACCCAGGGCGCGCCCGTGGCCGCCAGCGCGCGCACGTTCGCCAGCGGCGCGTCCCGCACGACCACGACGTCGTGCTCGTCGAAGTCGATGTCCAGCCGGAGCGCGTCCGGGTACGCCGTGTGGCCCCCCACGCGCACGTCCAGGCCGAACTTGCCCGTGAGCGAGGCGCCCGCCAGCGGCTTCGCGATCTGACGGGGCAGCGCGCGCCGCAAGCCCTCCGCCTCGACCGCCTTCGCCCACACGTGGACGTCGAAGTCGTACGCGCCGCGCGCGTCGGTGAGCCGGCCGTCGAACATCAGCGGTGAGACGTCGCCGAGCTGGAACATGCCGCCGGTCACGCTCACGGCGCGCGCGGTCAGGTCCACGACCGCCTCGGCCGCCACCGCCAGCGACTCCACCTCCACCCGCTCGTCCATGATGAACGGCAGCGTCGCCGCCGCGCCCTGCGCCCTCGCGTCGATCTTGACGTCGAGCACGTCCGCGTTCAGGTCCGCGGTCGCCCGGATCGACCCGTCGATGAGCCCCGAGTGGAGCAGCGGGTCGACCTGGAGGAGCGCGAACAGCGGCCCCGCCTTGAATCCCTTGGCCTTCATCCTGTCTCTTATACACATCTCCGAGCCCACGAGACAGGCAGAAATCTCG
>CAJXPN010001268.1 GCA_913058025.1 uncultured Myxococcales bacterium
ATCTACACAGAGTAGATCGTCGGCAGCGTCAGATGTGTATAAGAGACAGCGCATACAGCGCCACGGCGACCTCGCCTGTCCCGAATAGCATCACCACGCTCAGCAGCCCCGCCGTCGCCAGCGCGAAGACCACCTCGCCCGTGAGCGCCGGCCCGAGCATCCTCGCGACCATGATGTCCACGCCGAGCTGCGCGCCGACCGTCATGAGCTGGACCCACACCGTCGCCGCCGCCGGGCTCGAGATCGCCCTCTTCAACCTCCCCATCATGGCGACACCTCGGCCCGACGCTTCGCGTCGATGTTCCCCAGCGCCGCCGCCTGCGCCGCCAGGATGTAGATGAACCAGCTCCAGCACGCCGACAGGAAGAACGCCGCGATCCCCACCGCCACGAGGTTCGTGAACTGCGACCTCGCCGCGATGTCGTAGAAGGTGTTCTCCGTGTACGACCTCCGCGTCCTCGCCCCCCACGCGCTCAGCAACGCCGCGCCCAACAGCGCCATGAACGCCGCGAACCCGACCAGGCCCGTCTCCGACGCGCACTTGATGTACATGTTGTGCGTCTCGTGCTTGCCCCAGATCACCGGGTTCACCACATACGACTCGTAGTTGTCCGCGAACCTCGAGAACCCCACGCCGAACACCGGCTTCGCGCGCACCATCCTGAAGCCCGCGTCCCACGCGTCCAGCCTGCCCTGCGCCGACTCGTCGACCTCGTCGTGCCCCACCGCGCCGCTCGCGCGCTGGCTCAGGCCCGCCGCCATCGCCGCCGTCACGATCAACACCCCCATCCCCGCCACGATCACCGCGCGGCTCTTGATGCGGTCCCTCGCGATGAAGTAGCTCGCTCCCGCCGTGCCGAGGATCCCGCCTCGAGACTGCGTCGTGAGCACGCCGCCCACGATCAGCAGCGCCAACACGATGAAGAGCACCCTCTTCCACCCCTTCGCCGACGACACGCCCTGGAGCGTGAACGGCGCGCAACACAGCAACGTCATCGCCATGTCGTTCGGGTCACCGAGGTAACCCACCAGCGCCGCGCGCGACCCCTCGATGCTCGCCGTCCCCGTGATCTGCGCCCAGAGGCCGTACGCCCCGATGAACGCACACGCGACCACGATCGCCATCTGGAACGTCACGTACTTCCGCTCCGTGTCGACCGTGTTCACGATCAGCGCGTACACGATCAGGATCTTGACGAACACGTCCTTGAACGTCGCCATCGACGCCCCGCGGTCTGTCCCGAGCTGGCTCGACACGAACACCGCCAGCGTCAGCCCGATCAGCGGCAGGTTCGTGCTCACCTTCGCCCACGTCAGGTCCTGGCGGACCACCTTCGACAGAATCAACAGCCCGAGCGCCCCCAGCGACGTCAGCTTCCCGATCTGGAACACGCCGATCGCCGGCACGAACTCCGCCGGCCTCGTGAACAACACCGTGATGAACGCCAGGCACAGCATGAACGGGCTGCGCACCGCGACCGCCGCGATCACGCACCCGACCACCGCCGCGAGCGGCGCCGCAGGGTGCACCAGAGCCAGCGCGCCAGTCCCCAGCGCCGCGACCACCGCCAGCGCGCCCGCGCCCAGCTCCACGCGCTTCCATCCCGTCGGCGCCGTCATCATGAGCGGCGCTCCATCGCCGGGATCACGCCCAGCACGCGCGACCTGGTCGCCTCTCCCGCCTGCGCGTTCATCCTCACCGTCGGATCCAGGAGCTCCAGGCCGAGGCACACCGCCAGCCCCAGCGCCGCGCCCCCGAACAGCGCGCCCAGCGCGATCACCCACGCTGGCACCGTCGCCTTCCCCGACGGCATCGTCGGCTTCTCCAGCAGCCACACCTTCGAGGCCTCGCCGCGCAGCGTCAGCGCGCGCGTCACGATCGCCTCCTCCCGGCGCCCCATCAGGTCCACGTAGGAGTCGGACTTCGACGCGATGTCGCGCTCGAGCGTGCGCAGCGTCCTGGCGCTGTCTCTTATACACATCTCCGAGCCCACGAGACAGGCAGAAATCTCGT
>CAJXPN010001269.1 GCA_913058025.1 uncultured Myxococcales bacterium
CGCCGACACCGTGTTCGGCTCCTGCGCGGGCGACGGCGCGCGCTCGGAGGACGACCTCTTCGTCGATCCCCGCCACGCGGACGTGTTCGCGAGCCCGAGGAGCATCGCGCTCGGGCCGTTGGGAGAGCTCTATGTCCTGCTCGAGCGATCGCTCTGGCGCGTGAACGGCTCGCGGCTCCAGCGGGTCGCGGGCGCAAGAAACGCCGAGGACACAGACGTCTCGCTGCCCGAGGTCGACACGGGGTGGCCAAACGCGCGCCGCATCGCGTTGGGCGACGGGCTCCTGTTCCCCTCCATCGTCGTGGCCCCCGACTCCACGATCTACATCCACGAGACCCCCAACGGCGCGCTCACCCGAGTCTTCGCGATCACGCCGGGGGGCTCGCTCTTGCACGTCGCCGGGACGCGGGACCTGGAGGCGCGCTCCGTGCCCTTCATCGAGGGCTCGGCGCCGCTCGACGTCGCGCTCGGCCAACGGAACCACACCGTCGTCGACGCCGAGGGCCACCTGCACCGCCTCACCGAAGACGCGGACGGCTTCGCGAGGCTCGTCGAGCTCGACCTGGACGAGGGCGTGCGCCTCACGCTGGGGCCAGCGCGCACCGCAGAGTTCCTAGGCCGGAGCTATCAGGAGTACCGCGACCGCTACCTCACGCGTGACCCCGTCGCCACGCGGCGCGCGCTCATCTTCCCCTCGTCCGCCCAGAGCTTCGCGCTCGACGGCTCCGGGGAGGTGATCCTCGCGACTGCCCGCGACAACCTCGACGATCGCGTCGTCCTGCGCCGGACCCGCCCGCTCATCACGCTCGGCGACGACGAGGCCACGGTCATCCCCTCGGAGGACGGCGCCGAGCTCTGGGCCTTCGACGCGCGCGGCAGGCACCTCTCCACCCAGGACGCGTTCCTGGGGCACGAGCTCGCGCGCTTTGGCCACGACGACGCCGGCCGGCTCGAGTCGGTCACCGACCGCTTCGGCGACGTCACGACGATCCAACGGGACGCGTCCGGGCAGGCGGTCTCGATCACGAGCCCCGAGGGGCTCGTCACGCGGCTCGGCGTCGACGCGAACGGCGACCTGGGCTCGATCGAGCTGCCCGAAGGCCAGACCTACCGGATGACTTACGATCGAGGCGTGATCACGTCGTTCGACGACGCGCGCGGCGCGGGCACCACCATGGAGTGGGACGACGCGTACCGGCTCACCCGCGAGGTCGACCCGACCGGCGCCGCGCTCACCTTCGAGGACGCCGGCGCCGCCGTGCGCGTGGGCACGCGCGGCGGCAGAGATCGGCTCATCGGCGCGGAGCAGGTCACCCAGACCGACGGCACCACGCACCAGACCGTGTCGGACACGGTGGAGACCTTCGCGCGCCACCACGACGGCACGCTGGAGTACTGGGAGGCCGAGCTCGACCCGAGGTTCGGCGCGCTCGTCGAGTACACCGCGAGCTACAGGCTCCGCACTCCCAGGCGCTCAATCGAGCGCGACGTCGAGATCACCCGCGACGTCGAGCTCGTCGACCCCTCCGACCCGCGCGTCATGCTCCGCGACGTCACGGCGTTCAGCGCCGCGGGCGGGCCACCGGCGACCATCGCGCGCGACGCGACCATGCGCCAGGTGCGACGCGAGTCCCCCACGGGGCGCGTCGTCACGAGCACCTTCGACGGGCGCGGCTCGCTCGTGCGCCATGACATCGCGGGGCTCGCGCCCATCGAGATCGAGCGCGACGCGCACGGCCGGCCGACGCGCGTCACGCACGGGGATCGCGCGCATACGATCCGCTACAGCGCCGACCTACTGGAGGAGACCCACTCGGGGCTGCTCGGCGGCGGCGAGACCACGCTGCGGCGCTCCTCGCGCGGGCTGATCGTCGAGCGCACGCTCGACGGCCAGCGCGAGGTCCTGCTCGAGCGCGACGGCGCGGGGAACGTCACCGCCGTCGAGGACGCCGAGGGCGCACGGTGGCGCTTCCGCTACGACGCGGCCGGGCGCCTCGTCGGCATCCAGGAGCCC
>CAJXPN010001270.1 GCA_913058025.1 uncultured Myxococcales bacterium
GTCAGATGTGTATAAGAGACAGACCCAGGGCGAGGTCGACGTCGGCCTGGCCGGCGGCGTCCTGCGCCACGAGCCCCGCGTCGCGGTGCTCCGAGATCTCCCAGGCGGCCTGCTCGGCGCCGCGGGTGGCGACGTGCACCTCGTCGAGTGCCTCGACGATGGCGCGTGCCTCTGCGTGCTCCGAGAGCAGCGCCTGGGCCTCGAGGCGCTCGTCACCGGTCACGTCACCGTCGTGGTGTCGCTCGACCAGCGCGCGCTCCTGTCGTGTCAGCTTGTGCTCGTTCATGTGATCCAACCGCGTTTGAGGTGACTCTCATCGAGTCGTCCTGGCTGCTTCGTGGCTCTCGCCTTCCGAGAAGAGAGACGGCGCGGCGGCCTGGCTATTCAAAGTTTTGTTAAGACGAAGGGTGCTTCGGCTCAGGAGACCTTCAGGTCGCCCTGGAGGTAGTCTTTGATCGCCTCCTGGAAGTAGCGCCTGGCGTGGTAGAGCCGGCTCATCACTGTGCCCTTGGAGATGTTGAGCACGTCGGCCATCTCCTCGTAGCTCAGCCCTTCGACCTCACGCAGGATGAGGATCGTGCGGTGCTTCTCGGAGAGGGTCTCGAGCGCCTCGAGCATCTTCTGACGAAGCTCCTTGCGCCCATATACCTTGTCCGGGTGTAGCCCCAGCGTGGACGGGAGGATGTGCTCCTCGCCGTCGACTTCTCCGTCGTGGGAGAGGGCGTCGTCGTACTCGACCTGCTTGACCCGCGAGTTCTTGCGGATGTGGTCGATGCACATGTTCACCGTGATCCTGTAGAGCCACGTGTAGAAGCTCGAGTCGCGGTTGAACTTGCCGATGTAGCGGTAGACCTTGATGAAGACCTCCTGGCTGACGTCCATGCTCGACTCGGAGTCTTTGAGCATGCCGTAGCAGATCGAGTAGACCTTCCGTTGGTACTTCTCGACGAGGTCCTTGAACGCGTCCTGATCGCCACTCTGGATGCGATCCACCAATTCCAGATCGTTGTGCTCCACTCGATGCGCTCCAGGTCTCGCGAGATCGCCCACAGCGATATCGTCTCAAAAGCCGCTGCACTCTATGCGATCGTCCCGCAACGCCGCAAGGGGGGCGCTGTGGGGCGATGACGCACATCGTCCTACACTCTTTGACGGCCTTACGCCCCGAAAAATTCGCCGCAATCGTCGCGTCACACCACGCGCAGGGCGGGGGAGGCGCTGGCGCTGCGGTCGAGCATCTCGAAGGCTACGCGCGTGGCCATGGTGAGGATGGGGACCTGGGAGTTGACGCCGACCGAGGAGGGGAAGATGGAGCCGTCTGCGATGAAGAGGCCCGGGAGGTCGTGGACCTGCCCGCCTGGGTCGACGACGGACCGCGTCGGGTCGGTGCCCATCTGGCACGTGCCCAGCGGGTGGTAGGACATGGATTGGGCGCGGCGGATGTCGACGGAGTCGAAGTCGATGCGCGCGAGCTCGTCCATGGAGCGGACCGCGGGCATGCCGAGCAGGGGGTTGTAGACGACGCTCGCGCCGGCCTCGAGGTAGGCGCGCATGCCCCACTCGATGCCGCGGATGAACGAGGCGCGATCCTCGGCGCTCATGCGGTAGGTCACGATCGGCTCTCGGCCGAAGCCCTTGCGCACGCGGCCGTTCGAGCCGTCGTGGATCATCGAGCCGAACATGGCGATGCGCGAGGCGTCCTCGCGGACCGCGCGCATGAACTCCGGGCCGACGCCCGGGAGGAACGAGGCGACCATGTTCGCGGGGGCGCCGATGCTGTTGTAGATGATCTTGGGGTCGTCGGGGTGGTAGCAGAACGCCGACTGGAGCGCGCCGCGCCACATGACGACGGGGTCGTCGAAGAGGGCGACGACGGCGAAGCCCGGGTGGATGCTCAGGTTCTTGCCCACGAGCCTGGTGGAGCGCCCGACGCGGCTGCGCATCATGATCAGCGGCGTGTGCATCGAGCCCGCGGCGAGCACGACGCGGTCGGCGCGCACGGTGAAGCGGT
>CAJXPN010001271.1 GCA_913058025.1 uncultured Myxococcales bacterium
GCAGGTACGCGCGGGCGTAGAAGCACTGGGCGCCGTTTACGTAGGGGAGGGCGACCTGCTCGGAGTCGACTCCTGCCTGAGAGCTCGATGCGACGCGCTGGAGCTGGGCGTTGTAGAGCTCGAGGTCGATGTCGCCCATGGCGTCGGAGAAGGTCGCCGTGATGGTGAGCTTCTTGGCGTTGGGGACGCAGATCTCATAGTAGTCGTCTGCGCGGGTGCAGGAGTCGAGGTTGGCGAAGGTGCCGTCGACGAGCTGTCGCGCGTTCTGGAAGGAGTCGTTGGGCTCGAGGGCGTCGTAGCAGATGGTCTGGATGAGCGCCTTGCGTCCGATGGCGTCGTTGCTCACGCGGTCCGTGTCGGCGAGCGAGTCGGTGGGGTCGAGGCGCACGCCGAAGTAGTACTCGGCGTCCGCGAGCGCGATGGGGAGCGTGACCTCCAGGGTCTCGTCGCGGCGACCGCCGCCGAGGACGGGGTCGATCTGGAAGGAGCCGAGGAGGACGTCGTCCGCGTCACCGAGCGTGGGGGTCGGCGAGGCGACGATGGAGGCCTCGAAGGTGGCGGCGTCGAGCTGTCCGATGTTCACGATCTCGAACTCCACCGGGACGATCTCACCGACGGAGAACGCGGTCTGGGCGGGGATCTCGACCGAGCGCGCGACGAGGTCGACGCCAGCGGAGCGGTTGAGCACCGAGACGTCGAGGTCGTAGAAGTTGCGCGTGGACGTGCGCGTCCCGCAGACCTCGACGACGTAGGTGCCCGCGGTGGGCACGAGGAACGTCGTGACCTCCTGGGGAGAGGACGCGTCGCGGTCGGTGTCCAGGGCGGTCAGGCCGTCGGGGCTGTAGAGGGTCGTGCGGAGGACGCCCTTGTCGACCTCGAAGGCGTTGCGGATGACGAGCGAGTCGCCAGGGGAGACGGCGGGGGTCTTGAAGTAGTCGCAGGTCCCGGCGTCGCACAGCGCGCCGGAGGTCATACCCAGCGGGATGTCCTTGGCGTCGAGCGGTCTGTTGTTGGGCTCGAAGGCGTCCTCGACGCAGGCGCAGAACGGGCCGGCGACGGTCATCGTGGAGGAGCCGACGCGGCCGTTGTTGCCCTCGTTGGTCTCGGGGAGGACGTCCTCGACGTCCACGGCGACGCCGAACGCGTATTGCTCCTGGAACTGCTCACAGGAGACCTCGATCTGGACCTCGATGTCCTCACATTCACCCGGGTTGATGTTCTCGACGGTGAACGTGGTGAGGGGGTCGGCGTTGAAGTCGACGACGGCGCCGGGGGTGCGGAAGAGCTCGGCGACGGTGCTGCCGCTGGGGTTGGTCCCGTCGACGCAGATGCGCGCGATGATCGTGGCGGGGTCGCCCTCGTTGGTCGCGGCGGGGACGGTGACGGTGTCGACGTAGAGGTCGACGTCGGCCTCGTCGGTGATCGTGATCGGGTTCGGGTAGAGGAGCTGGTTGTTCGAGCGGAACGTCTCGCTCAGCGCGCCGAGCGGGTCACACACGACATAGAGGAAGTAGACGCCGGGGTCGTAGATGCCGGGGACGAGGCGCTCGACCTTGAGCTCTCGGACCTCGTCGCTCGCGAGCGAGGAGACCTGGATGTTCGTGAAGCGGACGTCGACCATCGGATCGATGGTCGCGTCGTCGCCGAGGTACACGCCACAGAAGAACGAGCTCAGGTCGACGTTGCCCTCATTGGCGAGGGTGAGCTCGAACTCGAGCGTGCCCTCAAGAAAGGTGGACTCGGGGCTCACGGTGAAGGCGCGGACGGCGACGTCGGGGCCGTCGACGAGCTCGTTCGAGACGACGATCGGCTTGGCGCTCGTCGCGCGGTTGTTGTCGAGGGTTGCCTCTGTCGTCAGGGGGTCGGTCGATTCGACCTCGACGATCACGAAGACCTCGAGCTCCTGGTCGTCCTGAGGGACGATCTCGTTGGTGAGGACGATGGGCGCGGGGTTGACCTGGACCTGTCTCTTATACACATCTGACGCTGCCGACGATCTACTCTGTGTA
>CAJXPN010001272.1 GCA_913058025.1 uncultured Myxococcales bacterium
GCTCGGAGATGTGTATAAGAGACAGGCCGAGGAGTCGATGATGAGCGTGTCGTGGGCGGGAGCGTCGGCGTACATCGACGCGATGTCGTCCTCGACTGGGTCATCCTGGGCGTCGTCGTGCTGGCCGAAGACGTCGAAGGACAGCGGCAAGCCGGCCTCGACGGCGTCGCCTTCGAGCTCGGCGTCGGGCAGCGCCTCGACGGGCTCTTCGTCCTCGTCGTCGACGAGCTGCATCGAGAGCGTCGAGGGGTCCTCCACGCTCTGGAACACGTCGTAGTCGAGCGTCGTGTCGGGCGGGACGTTCGCCGCGGTCGGCTCGTCCGAGGCCGCGTGCGAGATGTAGAACGCCGAGGTGTCGGCGCCGTCGTCGTCGTCGAAGAAGTCGATCATCGGCCCGCTCGAGGCCAGGTTCGGCTCGGCGAGCGCCTCGGAGGTGACGCGAGGGGAGGGCTTGAAGGCCGCCGGGGGCTCCTCTTCGCTCGCCGAGCTCTCCTCGAGCATCGCGTAGGGGTCGAACTCGTCGCCAGGAGGTGACGTCGGGCCGGCGTCCTCGATCGCGTCGAAGATCATGGAGGGGGCCGAGTCGTCGGGGTCGGGCTCGAACGAGAACGCGTCGGTGCTCACCTGCTCGACGGGGGCCTCCTCGATCACCTCGGGGACGAGCGTGTCCGAGGCGACCTCGATCACGCGGCCGTCGAGCCCGGGGAACCCATCGAGCATGGTCGCGGCGACGTGTGAGACCAGGTCGGAGAGGTCGCGGATGCCTGAGCGCGCGAGCACCTCGCCCCGCTCGGCCAGCGCCTCGACCCTTAGCCAGGCCTTCTCGAGGTTCGCAGCCTTGCGGCGCTGCTCTTCCCAGAGCTCGGCGAGCTCCGTGCGGGTGTCTCGGCCCGTCTCGATCGTCCCCTCGGCGGCCAACGCCTCGATCGCCTCGGCGTCCCTCTTGCGCTTGAACTCGAGCTCTCCGAGGAGCTCGTCACCCCAGCTCTCGAGCTCCAGGCGAGCGTCTCGGGAGCGCGTGACGAGCTCGGCGTCGGCGCGTCCGAGCTGGGTCCTGAGCTCGGCGAGCTCCTCTTCGTAGGTCTCCTTGAGCCCAGGGAGGGTCATGAGATCGGGGCGCGCGATGTCGTCGCCCTCACCCAGCCACGAGCGCACGAAGGCGTCGACCTTCGCCGCGGCCTGGCCCACGGCGTGCGGCCCGAGCATCGTCACGCCGAGCTCCGCGCTCTTGAACCGTAGCGGCGCGCGCAGCTCCTGCGCGCGCAGGTTCAGCCACGACGGCAGCTCGTACGCTGCGCGCTTGATCTCGGCGTCGTAGCGCTCCAGCTCGGTGTAGAGCTGCTCTCCGAGCGCGTCGAGGTCGTCTTCGACCCCCTCGATCGCTCGCTTCAGTATGTCCTCGCGCATGCATCGACCTTCTTGTCGTCGCGCTGATAAAACTCCTCGGTTCCTCGAGGCGTCGCGATCCTAGAGCGAACCACCTCTTCCTACAAGAGGTCGCATCTCCTCAATTCATGCGGTCGATCGACGATCAGACGAAATGAATCGCCGTGAACAGGACCATCAGGTTGCACGCGGCGTGGTAGAGCGTCGACGCCACGATCGACCCCGTCCTCACTCTGAGCCACCCGAACACCAACGAGGGGAAGAACACCGCGGCGCGCTGCCCGAGCAGCACCCCGTTGACTGGTATGAGCAGGTGCCCGAGCGCGAACAGCGCGCTCGTCCACACCATCGCCCACGTGAACCCGAGCCACGCGCGCTCCTTGCCGCCGCCCCTCGCCTTCATCGCGTCCGAGATCCTCGTCTGGAGGTAGCCTCTGTAGAAGTACTCCTCGGGCAGCGCGATGAAGAGCAGCTGCGTGAGGCCCCAGAGCGCCATCCACCACAGCGTGCGCTCGATCTCGAGCTCGCTCCCCTCGATCTGCCTGGCGTTCTGGCCCACGTGCACCGGCCACGTCGGCGCGCCGTCGCGCACCGGGCGCGCCGTGACCTCTATTTTGCGC
>CAJXPN010001273.1 GCA_913058025.1 uncultured Myxococcales bacterium
GCTGGAGGCCCGCCAGTCGGCGCTCCTCCCATGGGCGCCGCGCCTTCGGGGCCGACGTCGATGAGTGGCCCTTCGGGAGGCGCGATGATGAAGCCGCCGATCGGCGCGCTCGACAAGCCCAAGAAGAGCAACACGCCGATCATCATCGCCGCGGTCGTCGGCGTGCTCGGCGTGATGGGCTGCATCATCGCCGTCGCCGCGGCGTTCATGTTGGGGGGCTGACACGCTTCGCCCTGAACGCGCGCGCCCCCGAACACACACGCCCGGTCGCCTCGTACGAGGCACCGGGCGTCGTCGTGTGTGCTCAGACGAGGTCTTCGAGCGCCTCGTCCGCCCACTCGTCGAGCAGGCCGAGCTCCCAGGCGAGGTGCAGGATCGTGTACCTGTTCCTGATGTCCTTGGACCACGTGACGGCGCGGCGCGCGCGCTCCGGGTCGACGTCGAGCTGTGAGAACCGCGTGGGCCCCTCGCAGTCGAGCAGGTCGCGCTCGATGGAGTCGCGGGAACGCAGCGTGCGCCCGACGCGCTCGAGGATGACGTCCCAGCCCGAGGTCAGCCGCTCCAGGCGCGCGCGCAGCGCGTCAGGGGTCGGGTAGCCCAGGCGCGTGTGCTTGACCACGGCCGGGTAGAGCTTGCCGAAGCGCTCGCGCAGCAGCGCGTCGTAGTCCTCCCACGCGGGCAGCGCGGCGACGCGCGCGTCGACGTCGATGGTGGCCGGGTCGAGCTCGGCGAGGCGCTGGTAGAGGTGCGCCGTGGTCAGCGTCCCCACGCCGACCTGGCAGCCGTGGAGGTCATAGGACATCCCGTAGGCGTGCGCCTCCATGTCGATGAAGTGGCTCACGAGGTGCTCGCCGCCGGACGCAGGCGAGCTCGACCCGGCCACGCTCATCGCGAGACCCGAGAACATGAGCGAGCCCACGAGCCCGGCCATCGCCTCGCGGTCGCCGCCCTGGAGCCTCGGCGCGACGCCCTCGAGCATCGCCGCGCCGCGCTCGATGATCTCCATCGCCTCGGCCGAGTGGAACGTGTCGTTGAGCGAGGCCGAGAGCTGCCAGTCGGCGTTCGAGACGGGCTTCGAGATCAGGTCCCCGAGGCCGCTGGCGATCATCCTCGGCGGCGCGTCGCACATCACGTCGAGGTCGGCGAGGACGACGCGCGGCGCGGTGCAGGGCACCGTGGTCTTGACGCCGTCGGAGAGGACGGCGGCGATCTTGGAGGTGTAGCCGTTCATGCTCGGGGCGGTGCCCGCGCAGGCCACGGGCACGCCGGCGCGGTGCGCGGCGAGCTTGACGACGTCGTTGATGGTGCCCGAGCCGACGGCGATCGCGCCGGTGTAGGTGCCGCGTGCGAGCGCGGCCTCGAAGGCCTCGACAGAGGCGTCGTCGCACATCGGGTGGGGCGAGTCGTGCCCGTCTGGGACGTCGTATCGCTCCCATGCGTGGCCGGCGGCGTCGATCGCGCCGGTCAGGCGCGCGCCCGCGGCCTCCCATGTGTGCGCGTCCACGGCGACGAGCCAGGGCCCCGCGCCCAGGTACGTCGCGATCGCGGCGACGCCGGGCGCGTCCAGCGCGCCCGGTCCGATGAGCACGGCGCGTGTGTCGAGCTTGTCGTGGTGGTCGGTCAGCAGGGCGTCGAGCGTGGCCTGGATGTCCATATGGGGTCGCTCCTTGGCGTGGTCGGGTTGTGTATGGATCACGTGGGCATCGTCGATGCCTCGTCCACACACACTCTGCGCACCCCCCGCGTGAAGCAAGCCGAGTCGACAGGACCCCGTGGCTGGACGACGCGCATCTGCCGCGTAGGTTCGGGTCGTGTACGGATGAACTGGAGGTTGGTGTTTGGCGACCGAGTGGATCGAGATGCTCGCGGGGGTACCCGTGTGGGCGGGGGTGGCGTGCCTGGGGCTGAGCGCCGGGCTCGAGTACGTGTTCCCGCCGTTCCCAGGGGACACGATCTGTCTCTTATACACATCTCCGAGCCCACGAGACAGGCAGAAATCTCG